>JAGPGR010000031.1 GCA_018055865.1 Paludibacteraceae bacterium
TTTGAAAACTTCAAATAATTTTTGTAACTAATAGAATTACAGAGAATTAAAAATAAATTCCGGCAAAATTCGATTTTTGTCGGTCAATAGTGTTATTTTATCTATTTTATCATGATCAAAATAAGCATCGAACTGATGAAGCTCGGAGCTGAATGTGAAGTTTATACCTTTATTGTCGAGCAATGTTTTGAAATTCAGCCTGCAAATTCTATCTGTGAAGGCAATAATATCTCCGCGCGAAACCTTTAATTTCATATTTCCGCTTTCCACTTTTCTGAAATACAGGATTTGTTCTATCAATCTCCTGAGTCGTTGCACATTTTCCTTTATTACGTCAAACTGTGTAGGAGGCGAGTCGCTGAGCCGCTTCTGCAGCTTCTCGATATCCAGCATAATGATAGTAAGCGGAGTTAAGAGTTCGTGGGTAATGTTAGTGAAATAACGCAATTTGGTTTGTACGAGTTCTTCCGACTTTTCTTTTTCAATTTTTGAGATTCTCAGGTCGTTTTTCAACCGGATTCTGTTTGAGAAATTTCTGTAAAGTGAGAATAGTATTGCCAACGCAGCAACCAGATACAGTATATACGCCCACCACGTACGATAGAATGGAGGTAAAACCTGAATTTCCAGGGTTGTAACGATGTTGTTCCAAACTCCGTTTTCGTCTGTTGCTTTCACCTCAAAAGTGTAGGTTCCTTCCTGTAAATCTGCGTAATTAACAAATCTTCGGTTGTTGCCCACGTAGTTCCACTTATTGTCCACCCCCGTCAGTTTATACGCATACTGAGTGTTGCTGGCGGATATATAATCGAGTACAGAAAATTCAATACCGAGATTTTTTTCCAGGTATTTCAGTGTTAATTTATTCCTTTTCGGGTCATACAGATTATTCGATTGTTCTTCAAAAATTGATTTGTTCTGAACCAGAATATCAGTCAGTGCAACGCGCTGTTCGACAGGATTGGATGGTAATTGCTGCATGGATGGATTAAAAGAACAAATCCCTTTGTTACCGCCAAATAATATTTTTCCACTCTTTAATTTGATTCGGGCATCTTTGTAAAAAGAACTTATTAAAACACCATTGGATGTGGAAAAATAAGTGGAGGCGTTTGATGACGGGTTATGCCTGATGATTTGTTTCGTTGTTGAAATCCAGAGATTTTCATAGTTGTCTTCCAGTATGTCCAGTATTTTCTCATCTGTAATGCTGTATTGTCCACTTATCTCGCTAATTTTCCCATTACCGTAATGATAAATAAAACCCTCCTTGGTCCCGATGTAGATATCGCCTTTTCTGGTAGTATGGATGCTTTGAATGCAGTGGCTCTCAAAGTTGTTTTTTCTCAATTCAATGCGGTGAACCGTGTATGAAATCCTGCCGGAGTCTTCTGAATTTTTTTTCAATTTGATAAGTCCGTTTTTTTCAGTTCCCACCCAAATACTTCCCTCTGCATCTTGTCCGATGGTATTTATAAACCTCATATTCAATGGAATAGACTCAATATTTCCGTTGACTGTTTTTTTATAAAGTCCGTTGTTACTTCCAATCCATACATCCCTGTTTTTATCTTCAAAGAAAATTCGAATAGAATTATCATCGTTTCCCTTTAATGAAAGTACCTGTTTGAGAATAAGATTATCATTTTTTTCATCAAATACATAGATATTGTTAGTTCCTTCATTTGCAATCCAAATCTCATTTGATCCCGTGATATTAGCAATTGCACTGATACTTGAAAAACCGGCTAGCGGTGGGTTAAGTATTTTTTGTATTTCCTGTGTTGTTATATCGAATGTAAATAATCCCTTCCGGTCCAGCGCTATATAAAGATTGCCTGATCCGGCTTCACAAAAGTGAGTTACAAACGAATTTACAGAATTTCCGGTTTCATTCAGTGGATAATTCTCAAAAGGTAAACTTCTTAAATCAAGTCTGTACAAACCTTCTCCCAATGTACCCAGCCACAAATTCCCGTTACGATCTTTGTAAATTTCATGGAAAATACCTCCGGACGTGTTGCCTACGTAGTTTTTGCCATTTACTAACGTGAAAGATTCATTTTCAGATTTTTCAATCAGATAAAGCCCACTAAAAGTCACAATCCAGATATTTCCGTATTTGTCATCCTGAATTATACTGTAAACAATTTTATCGATTTGAGGAGAGGAAGCTGTAAGTTTGACAGGATGAATATCTGCTTTATTTGATGAGTCCAGTGACATCGTGAAAACTCCATCACCCCAGGTACAAATCCAGTATAGTCCGTCTTTATCCTGAAGCAACCTGAAAGGATTATTCGAGAATCCAATTTCAGGTAGAAATTGTACCTGTTGGTTACCGTTGGGGATGTAGCACAGACCGTCTTTCCAGGATGAAATCCAGATGTTTCCGGCCTTATCTTCGTAAATGTGCGAAATGTTATTACTTTTCAGTTTTAAGCGCGAATCTGCATCTTTTGAAAATCGCTCAAATTCACCGTTTTGAGAATTTACTTTTAGCACGCCGTAATTTGAAGTCGCAATCCAGACAGTACCTTTGGTATCACAAATGATTGAATTTATTCTTTCGTTTTCGGTATATCTGTTTTCAAAAGGTTTGACGGAGTAACTTTTTTTATCCAGGATGTTGATACCCTCTAGTGTACCTACCCAGAGCCTGTTATTTCTGTCTTCGGCAATACATTCTATTTCATTATTGGTCAGTTTGCCGGGTGTCTGAGCACTTGATCTGAACACTTTGATATCATAACCGTCAAATCGACATAATCCATCTTTAGTACCGAACCACACGTACCCTTCCTGATCCTGAAAAGTTCGTGTAACGGAATTTGAGGATAATTTTTCATTCAGCGGGAACTGTTCAAATACAAATGGATTTGTAATTGAAAAGGCATCAAAGTCAATAGTGACAATTGCTAATAAACTTATGAATATGAAAGTTCTTCTTTTCATCATTGCGAAAATAATATATTTATCTGTACAAAGCAAAATTTTCTATTGATAAAAACTGAAATATCATTATACTCAAAAACTGAAATTGTTGACAATTTTCTGCCAACGGGTTTTCAAAAATAAAAATATATCATACAGGATGTTGCAAGTAAGTATTTTTTTGTATCTTTGCCGTCCGATAAGATTATTGGAGAGATGCTCGAGTGGTTTAAGAGGCACGCTTGGAAAGCGTGTGTACTCCAAAAGGGTACCGGGGGTTCGAATCCCTTTCTCTCCGCAACATAGTACTTAAAGCGCTGTATATCAATAATGTACAGCGTTCTTTGTTTTTTTAAAAAAATACAACAGGCGTGCGCTATTATTCAAAAAATAATTTATCCGCACTTTCAGTAGTGATTCTATCCACTTCTTCAGCAGATAGATAGTAAACTTCGGCAAGTTTATCCCTGACCAAAGCCAAGTTAGCCGGTTCGTTTCGTTTTCCGCGGTAAGGAGTTGGTGCCAGATAGGGAGCATCGGTTTCCAGTACTAGTTTTTCGATCGGAATTTCTTGTAAATTCTGAGCCAGGCCGGAGTTTTTGAAGGTAACCACACCACCAATTCCGAGTCTGAAATCTCCCAATTCGAAAATTTCATTCGCCTGAGTTAATGTGCCTGTAAAGCAGTGAAAAACACCTTTTAACCCTCTTTTTTTGTATGGTTTCAGCGCTTCAACTGTTTCACGGTGAGAATCTCTGACATGAATTATTATAGGAAGGTTGTATTCCAACGCCCACTCTACCTGAGTTTGAAATGCGCGGACTTGTTCGTTCAGAAAAGTTTGATCCCAGTATAAATCAATACCTGTTTCGCCGATCGCTATGTATTTTCTTCTTTCCAGTTCGCTTTTCACCAGCGCAAGTTCATTCAGATAATCTTCCTTTACGCTTGTAGGGTGTAAACCGATGGCAGCAAAACAATATTCAGGATAATGCAATTCCACTTGAAGCATGCGCTTCATGGATTCAAAATCCACGTTGGGTAAAATGATTTTGGTTATTCCGGCATTCCGGGCGCGTAAGATCACTTCATCCCGATCTTCATCGAATTCTTCAGAATAAATATGTGAATGAGTATCAATCATAAATCCCCCTAACCCCCCTCCCGCCTTGCGGAACAAAATCCGGGGGAATTTTCAGTAAGTTTTATCTAATTAAAAATAGTTTACAACCATTATTAATCTCTTTTCAAACCTCCCCCGGGGAAGTTTGGATGGCTTTCTACTCCCACTCTATGGTTGCAGGCGGTTTGGAGCTGATGTCATACACCACTCTGTTGACTCCGCTCACTTTGTTGATAATATCGTTGGATACTTTTGCCAGAAAATCGTAGGGAAGTTGCGCCCAGTCGGCAGTCATGGCATCAGTTGAGGTAACAGCCCTCAGTGCCACTGCATTGCTGTAGGTACGTTCATCGCCCATAACGCCTACCGATTGCACCGGCAGGAGAATGACGCCTGCCTGCCACACTTTGTCGTACAAATTCCAGTCTTTCAACGCATTGATGAAAATATCGTCAGCATCTTGCAAGGTTCTTACTTTTTCGGGGGTTATATCACCTAAAATACGCACTCCAAGACCCGGACCGGGGAAAGGATGACGTTTCAGCAAATGGCTCATCATGCCCAGTTCGTACCCTACCCGGCGTACTTCGTCCTTAAAGAGCAGCCTTAACGGTTCACAAAGTTTCAGGTTCATTTTTTCAGGCAGTCCGCCCACATTGTGGTGCGACTTGATGACGGTTCCGGTGATAGAGAGCGACTCAATCACATCCGGATAAATAGTTCCCTGAGCCAGCCATTTAACATCCCGGAGTTTTTTCGCCTCCGCTTCGAATACATCAATAAACCCGGCTCCAATGATTTTGCGTTTTCGTTCAGGGTCCGATTCACCTTTCAATAATTTGTAAAAATGCTCTTTTGCATCCACTCCTGTCACATTCAGTCCGAGATGTTCGTAGTCTTTCAGCACGTTTTCAAATTCATTTTTTCGGAGCAATCCATGATCTACAAATATACAGGTCAGATTTTTCCCGATTGCCCGGTTAAGCAACATGGCTGTTACGGATGAGTCAACTCCTCCTGAAAGCCCGAGCACTACTTTGTCTTTGCCTAACGTTTCCTTCAATTCATTTACTGTAAAATGAATGAAAGAAGCAGGCGACCATTCCCGTTTGCTACCGCAAATGGACAGGAAATTTTCCAACAACTGCATTCCGTCGGCTGTGTGATAAACTTCCGGATGAAACTGAACTCCCCATGTTTTTTCACTCTGAATTCGGAAAGCGGCCATCTCCACGTCCTGCGTACTTGCAATTTTTTTCATTCCTTCCGGAAGATTTGTAATAGAATCACCATGTGACATCCAGATTTGTGAGTTTACGTGTATTCCATCCAATAGTTCGTCCTGATTGTCGATTTCCGACAAAATGGCTCTGCCATACTCACGACTTCCGGCTGCTTCCACCTTTCCTCCGGCATTGTAGGCAATAAGTTGAGCTCCGTAACAAATTCCGAGCAAGGGAAATTTTCCTCTCAACAGCGTGAGGTCTATTTTAAAAGCCGATGGATCGTACACCGAATAGGGACTTCCGGAGAGGATTACCCCTTTAATTCCTTCGGTATTTTCCGGAAATTTATTATAAGGCAGAATTTCGCAATATTCGTTCAGTTCGCGCACGCGGCGTCCGATAAGTTGTGTGGTCTGTGAACCGAAATCGAGGATAATAATCTTTTCCATGGAGATTTTGATCTATTTAATGTTTTGCAAAAATAGCAAAAAAGTAAGAAACACGGAAATGATTTCTGATTAATCAAATTCTTAAATCTTAGTCAACAGTGAACTGTCGCCATAACTCAAAAAGCGAAAATCATTTGACAGAGCGTAATTGTAAATTTTACGCCAGTCCCCATCCACGAATGCAGAGACCAATAGTAGCAGTGTACTTTTGGGTTGATGAAAATTGGTAATCATTCCGTTGATAATCCTGAACCGAAAACCAGGCTTAATAAGGATTTGTGTTTCGGCATGCAGCGTATCCAGGTCATTTTTTTCGAGGTAATCTATAATATTTTGAAGCGCGGCATAAACCGAAATTTCAGTGGTAATTTCATACGGTTTCCACTGACCGACTTGAATAAAATCACCATCAGATGAGGGCGGATCCTGAAGGCCTTGCCCGATATAATACAGGCTCTCCAGCGTTCGCACCGAAGTAGTACCCACTGCTATTATATTCCCCAATTTACGCTGAATGTGCCGGATGGTATGCAAAGGCACTGAAATAGTCTCGGTATGCATGGTATGCTGATCGATAGTGGCTGACTTTACCGGTTGAAAAGTTCCTGCTCCTACATGTAGGGTAAGTTCTTCAATTTCAATGTTTTTCAATTTCAGACTTTCGAAAACTTCGGGTGTAAAATGAAGTCCGGCGGTAGGTGCCGCCACAGAACCTTCTATTTTCGAATAAACGGTTTGATAGGTTTTTTTGTCGTTTTCTTCCGTTTTCCGGTGCAAGTAAGGCGGAATGGGCAGTTCGCCGATTTGCATCAGTATTTCGGAGAAGCTGAGTTCATCATTGTTCCAGCTAAAGCGTATTCGGTGGGTATTTCCCCCGGTTTCGAGAAGTTCTGCCGAAAAAGTCACTTCTTTCTCCTCAAAAATAATGATTTGTTGTAATGCGCCTTCTTTCCATTTTTTCAGATTTCCTACCATGCATTTCCACTCGCAGCTGCCTGTAGCCGATAAAGAAAGCGCATAATCCGACGGCAGTAGGGGTTCCAGACAAAAGACCTCTATCCGCGCACCGGTTGGTTTGTGGAAAACGATGCGCGCCTGAATTACACGGGTATTGTTGCAAACTAACAATGAATTTTCCGGTAAAAACCGGGCAATTTCCGAGAAACGACTTTCGGAAATTTCGCCATTATTCCAACGAAGTAATTTGGAGGCATCACGTTGGGACAAGGGGTATTTGGCTATCCGTTCGTCGGGCAGGTTGTAGTCGAAATCATCAATATAAAGCACTTCTTTTCTTTCGGGATGGTTCACAAGGCAATAAAAGTTTGTAAATTTGCACAAAATTAAGACAATTAGAGCCGTAAACAAAGTTATTCAGAAAAAAAGAAATCGATATGATAAAAGTTGGAGATAATGTGCGTTTCTTAAATGCAGTAGGCGGCGGCAAGGTGACCCGCATCGACGAAAAGCAAAATATTGTGTATGTGGAGGATGGCGATGGTTTCGAGGTTCCGGCATTAGCCCGTGAATGTGTTGTCATTCAGGCTGTGAATGAAAAAACGAATTTTCCGGTGAAAGACTTCAAATCGAAGCCAAAAGAAAACAGTTCTGAAGCAACAAAAGAAGTGAAAATACAGGAACAACCGAAAGCGCCCGAACCTATCGTAGAAACTCCGGAAGGTGAAACATTTAAATCGTTTTTGGCTTTTTTCCCAACAGATATTAAGCGGATGGAAACGACAGCGTACGAGTGTTATCTGGTGAACGACAGCAATTATTTCTTGTTTTACAACTTCGTGACAGGTGACGAGAGCAGTCGGAAAAGTATTGCAAATGGTACAATTGAGCCGAATATGCAGGAATTTCTGTGCAATATAGAAAAATCGCAACTGAACGATTGGGAAAAAATGCGCGTGCAGATTATCCCGTTCAAAAAGGACAAAACGTATACAGAACAAAACGCGCTGGACTTCACATTGAAAATGAACACGGTGAAGTTTTACAAGCTGCACAGTTTTACCGAAACCGAGTATTTCGACGATCCGTGTATGCTTATTGATTTGACTGTAGAAAGAAATCACAATCGGTCAAACGAGGTATCACCGGAAGAAATTCGCCAGGCGATACAACAAAAAAAACAACCAGAACACCGACCGAGAATAATTCAAAAACAGTCGCAAAACGAAACTATCGAAGTGGACCTGCACATTAACGCCTTGCTCGATACTACTACTGGACTTTCGAACGCCGATATGCTCGGCTTTCAGATGGAAACATTCCACCGCACACTGGAAGAAAACAAAAATCGCAAAGGGCAGAAAATTGTATTTATCCACGGAAAAGGCGAAGGTGTCTTGAAAACCGAAATTGAAAAACAACTCAAAAGCCGGTATAAAACGTACTATTTTCAGGATGCATCCTTCCGCGAATACGGCTTTGGAGCCACTATGGTGACTATTAAGTGAGATAATGTTTCAAATAAAAAAAGCAGTTCAAAATTATTCGAGCTGCTTTTTTTATTTTCATTTTTATAACGGTTAAGGCACCAACACCTTTTGTCTGTTAACAAAATAAACGCCTGAATGTAGTTTGAAAGTACTAACTCCTGACAGATATCCGAAAAAATATGTGCGACCGGTGACATCGCTAATCGTTACATAATCAGGAGTTAATGCAGTAACGTTCAGGATATTTTTTTTGGTATTAATTACCAGATTCGTATCCAATATTAATTTCTGAACTCCTGAAAGCTGTTTGAAATCAACACTGATTTCCACATCACCATCAATGAACGTGGCAGGGATGGTAAATTTATTATCCAAAAACAGATTTTCAGGAATGGTGTCCAGGCGCCATTGTCTGTTGCTGTGTATAAATTCAGGATTGTTGAGGTATCCGTGTTTGATTACAACTCCGTTTTGTTTGTAACCTTCAGCCGGGCTTAAAACCAAATCGATGGCAGAGCCAAATGGAACTTCTGTATCAGTAAACGGTGTGTTGTCAGCTTTAAGTACATTTCCATTGGTTATAAATACAGATGTGATATTGCTGGTTTCGGCAAATGCAGGTATGTACAAATGGTTCCGGTTGATCAACGATATGGCCGGAACAGGCTATGCATCAGGTAAAGCCATGTCTTCCAACGGCCGCTTAAAAGGTGAACCGTTTACTTACGAAGACAAAGACATTAATTCAGATGCTCAGTTATTCCGCTTTGAACTGACACCGGATCAAACTCAGGTGGCTAACATGATAAACAAGGCTAGTGAAATGTATGTTTCTGCCGGAGGTTTACTTGATTCTGTATCAACTGCAGGTAACAATTTTGAAATCAAGCAATTGGGTAAAACCCGTTCGTTCTGGATTGATCCTACACTGGAAGATACAGATCCGCTTCATGCAGCAGCAGACGGAACTCATATTGTCAACTGGTTGGCCGATGCCGGTTCAGCTTCAGCATGGATATTCGAATTTGCAGGTGAAACCACCGATGTGAAAAACCTGTTACCTTTCACGAATAAAATTCGCACTGCAAATGGCATCATTACAATTGATGGCGTCGAAAACTTCGAGGTTTATTCCATCACAGGTCAGAAACAAAATCACAAACAACGTTTAGTGACCGGTGTTTATATTGTTAAAGTGAATAACAGTGTTCAGAAAGTTGTACTGAAATAACAACTATTCGGAAATTAAATCCTACTGAAAAGCGTCCTGTAGTTAATTCTGCAGGACGCTTTCTTTTCCGTGTCAATGTTCTCTTTTCCCGGTCGGATTTAGCGGTGGGGTTTAGCGGTGGGTGTAGCGGTTTCTAACCACTGTCTTAAAAAACTCGGTTATAAACCACGAGACCCGTGAAAATAAAAAAAACTACGACTCTTCCGGCATCTTCCTTTTTTTTTGAAGCCCAAGTCAGAACTCCATACTCAGAACTCAAGTTTTTTACTTCGCGGCTATTGTTTCTATTTCCACCAGTGCTCCCATTGGCAGATCTTTCACTGCAAAAGCGGAGCGGGCGGGACATGCTGAAGGATAATATTTTTTATAAACTTCGTTCATGCCTGCAAAATTGGTGATATCCGAAAGGAATACAGTTGATTTTACCACATCTTCAAATGTATATCCGGCAGCTTGTAAAATAGCAGCTATGTTTTTGAAAACCTGTTCGGACTGCAAATCTACTGTAGTGACATCAATCTTGCCCGTGGTAGGATTAATCGGTAATTGACCGGAAATGTACAAAGTACTGTTGACTTCAACAGCCTGACTGTAAGGGCCTATAGCTGCGGGAGCGTCATTGGTGGAAATGATTTTTTTCATACGTATTTTTTTTCGTAAAACTGTTAAAATAGAATCCCCCCAAAATTTTCAGTTCTGATAATGATTAAAAAGCAGGGGATTTTACACGGGATTTCATGTTTTCTGATTACGAAGCAAAGATATAAAAATAAAATCATTATTGAGAAAACGGAGAAAAGTTAAATGCAGAAATTTACTGTTTTTCTGAATCTTAATAATCAACCTTATCCCGTTTCGGAGGCGGTGGACAAATGCTGAAAAACCAAGCAATCCGGGCGAACGTGTGATAAAAATATTGAATTTTATTATCAATTTTAACATACATTTGAATTTATAGCACAGTTCTTGTTGTGTATTAATCCGGAGTAAAAATAAATTTCTCTAAAAATTAGTTCAAAACAAAAAGCCGCTCTTAATCGTTATTTAAATATTAATTCATTAACTTTTTTTAAAAAACAAAAAAACATGAAAAAAACAAGTTTAATTTCAATGTTAGCACTTGCTCTGTTACTTGTAGTAGGTGTTTCGTCGTGCAAACCAAAAGATGCAGACATTCAAAAAGCTGTACAAACAGCTATTGCAGCCAATCCTGATGCAGCCGGAGTTGCCGCTGTGGTAGAAAAAGGAGTTGTAACCCTGACAGGTGAAGTAAAAGATGAAGCTGCAAGCGTGGCTCTCAATGCGTTGGCTGCCGGACAAAAAGGTGTAAAATCAGTTGTCAACAGTTTGACTGTAGTTCCGCCCGCTCCTGTTATCAGCGCATCGGATCAGGTGCTGATTGACGGACTTATCACAGCTCTGAAAGACAATCCGACCGTAACAACCGCCGTAAAAGACGGGATCATTACGATGACCGGTGAAGTGAAAAAAGCAGACCTTCCTAAAATTCTGCAAAAAATATCGGCTCTGAAGCCTGTAAAAATCGACAACCAACTAACTGTTAAATAAATAAGTATTATGACACTGAAAGAAAAATACCAGGCTGTGGTTGACGCAGCTACTCAGGCAGGAGCCGCCAACTTACAGGTAGTAGAACAAGATGGTGTGTTGTATATACACGGAGATGTGCCCAGCGGAGCTGTGAAAGATCAACTTTGGGATATTTACGGAACAATAGATCCTAATTTCTCAGCCGGTGATCTGGTACTGAATGTAAATGCAGCTGTAACCGAAGGCGGTCAGGTACGCGTAATCACCAAAGAAGGCAACCTGAACATCCGCAAAGGACCCGGAACCGATCAGCCCGTAGTAGGTAAAGCTGCAAAAGGCGAAATAATAACCCTTATCAGCAAATCGAGCGACCAGTGGTGGCTGGTGAAAACCAACGATGGCGAGCAGGGATATTCCTACGCTCAATACCTGGAACCGGTAGTATAATAGCAGTGAGAAGCGAGCGGTGAACGGTGAGTTTTAAGCTTCAAGCAGTTTATCGTGTCATCAGCCATCATGCTTTTCATATTGAAAATATTGATACATAACATAACTTTAAACAAGAAAACTTAGAGAACATGGGAAAATTTGTAGTGACACAAAGAGCAAACGGCGATTTTCAGTTTAACCTGAAAGCCGGCAACGGACAGGTAATTTTGAGCAGTCAGGGCTATGCAGCCAAACCTTCGTGCCTGAACGGCATAGAATCCGTTCGTAAAAACTCGCAGGATGATGCACGTTTCGAACGTAAAGTATCGGCTAACGGCAAACCTTTTTTCAACCTGACTGCTACCAACGGACAAATCATTGGTAACAGCGAGATGTATGAAAGCGAAGCTGCCCGCGACAACGGCATTGAATCGGTGAAAAAAAATGCACCCGATGCTGAAGTGACAGAAGAAATTTAACCAACGGATTGATCCGAATATTACAGCCGGAGCAGTGATGCCCCGGCTGTTTGTTTTCAGTACTTAACTTTTAGATCTCCAATGACAAAAAAAAACGGCTATTTCAGCTTATCCGTCAGAAATGGTGATTCATATACCCAACCGTCTGATACAAACCCGTATTTTTTAACATATAA
>JAGPGR010000263.1 GCA_018055865.1 Paludibacteraceae bacterium
CATAATACATCACAGCCATTACTATTAATCCGATAGCAATTTTCTCTACGCTCCGGAAATAAAAAAAGGATGAGGCAATAATCAATACATCTACCAGCAACAATACGCGACCCATACTCACATGGCGATATTTGGTAACCACCGCACCAATAATATCGGTGCCGCCGGTGCTTCCGTTGACCGAATAAACCAGTCCCAATCCTGCCCCGCAAAACATAGCCCCAATCATGGACGAGAGAAGCGGATCGGCATGAATAATAGGCCTGGTGATGTATATTTCGCCATACCGTAGCAAAAAAGTCAACACACCTACACTGATTACCGTTTTGATGACAAAACTTTTTCCTACAATTTTCCAGGCTACAATCAGCAGAACAGCGTTAATGGATAGATATGACACCCAAAGCGGAATGTCTGTGGTTGATTTGATGAGCACGGTAATACCTGCCAAACCACCGGTTACGATTTTGTTGGGCAATAAAAATCCGGTCAATCCTAACGCATACAGGATTAAACCTGCAAAAATCATGGAATAATCTTTCAGGTAAAAAGATTTGAGATAGTCTTTTTTTTCCATAAGAATAGAAATTATTCAAAAATTAGATCAATCTTAACAACATAGTTCAGACAACGATATTCACTATTTTTCCGGGTACCACAATTACTTTTTTAGGAGATTTTCCTTCCAGGTATTTTTGTGTTTGTTCGTTTGCCAATGCAGTTCTTTCTACCTCTTCACGGCTCATATCGGCTGGAAGTTGCAGGGTGAAGCGCACTTTGCCATTAAACGAAACCGGATAATTCACCGAACTTTCTTTCAGGTATTCTTCGTTGAATTGTGGCCACTGAGCATCGCAAACAGTTCCTGTATTGCCAAGCAAATGATACATTTCTTCGGCAATATGAGGTGCAAAAGGAGCTAAAATAATGGTAAGTGGTTCTAAAATTGTCTTTTTTTTGCATTTCAGCGTGTAAAGTTCGTTCACACAAATCATAAACGCCGAAACAGAAGTATTGTAAGAGAATGTTTCGATATCGCTTCCGATTTTTTTGATGGTTTTATGCAATATTTTTAATTCTTCAGCAGAAGGAACTTCATTACTAATATTTAATGTATCATCCTTGAAAAATAATCCCCAAAGTCTTTTCAGAAAACGGTGAACGCCGTCTATCCCGTTTGTGTCCCAGGGTTTTGATTGTTCCAGTGGGCCGAGAAACATCTCATAAAGGCGCAATGTGTCGGCTCCGTATTTTTCTACGATATCATCCGGATTCACAACGTTGTACATCGATTTCGACATCTTTTCCACTGCCCAGCCACATACATATTTGCCATCTTCAAGAATAAAATCGGCATCGTTATATTCCGGGTTCCAGCTGCGGAATTTATCAACATCCAATATGTCATTTGACACAATATTTACATCTACATGGATCGGAGTAATATCGTATTTGTCTTTCAAATTCAACGAAACAAACGTATTCGAACCCTGAATACGGTACACAAAATTGCTTCTGCCTTGTATCATTCCCTGGTTAATCAGTTTTTTGAAGGGCTCATCTTTTGTTACAATTCCGAGGTCAAACAGGAATTTATTCCAAAAACGGCTGTAAATCAGGTGGCCGGTGGCATGTTCCGTTCCGCCGATATACAAATCCACATCCTGCCAATACTCGTTGGCTTCTTTACCGACAAGGATATTGTCGTTTTTCGGATCCATATATCTCAGGTAGTAGGCCGACGAGCCGGCAAATCCCGGCATGGTGTTTAGTTCAAGCTGGAAACCTTCATCCGTTTTCCAGTTTTTAGCCCTCCCAAGTGGCGGCTCGCCGGTTTCAGTCGGAAGAAACTTGTCAATTTCAGGAAGTTCAAGCGGCAATTTGCTCTCATCGAGCATGTAAGGCATTCCTTCTTTGTAATATACCGGAAAAGGTTCGCCCCAATAACGCTGACGACTGAAAATAGCATCACGCAAGCGGAAATTTACTTTTACTTTTCCAATGCCTTTTTCCTCAATGAATTCTTTTGTCTTGGCAATCGCTTCTTTGACGGTAAGTCCATTCAGAAAGCCGGAATTCATCATGATGCCTTCTTTGGCATCAAAACTTTCGCGGCTGATATCGGCGCCTTCAATCAGCGGAATAATCGGCAGATTGAAATGCCTTGCAAACGCATAGTCGCGGCTATCATGCCCCGGCACTGCCATAATTGCACCTGTTCCATATCCTGCTAAAACATAATCACTTATCCAGATGGGTATTTTCGTGCCCGAAACCGGATTGACAGCATATGAGCCGCTGAAAACTCCTGTAACACGTCGGTCGGCAATTCGCTCACGCTCGGTGCGTTTTTTGGTAGCTACAATATAATTCTTAACTTCTTCGGCCTGCTCAGGTGTGGTACAGATATCCACTAATTCACTCTCGGGAGCCAATACCATGAATGTAACACCGTAGATGGTGTCGGGGCGGGTGGTAAAGACATCAAATGCAAAATCCTGACCAGCCAATTTGAACGTCATCTCAGCTCCTTCACTTCTTCCAATCCAGTTTTTCTGAGTTTCTTTCAGCGAGTCTGTCCAGTCAATTTTATCAAGTCCTTCGAGCAAGCGCTGCGCATAGGCAGAAACACGTAAACTCCACTGAAGCATCACTTTTTGTTCTACCGGATAGCCGCCGCGGACGGAAAGTCCTTCGCTCACTTCGTCGTTGGCAAGTACGGTACCTAATTGGGGGCACCAGTTTACTTTCATATCGGCCAGGTAAGCAATGCGGTAATTTAACAAAACTTCCTGCTGCTCTTTTTCCGATTTGGAATTCCATTCAGTGGCAGTAAAACTCATTTTCTCTGTACAGGCGACATCCAAACCGGCTGTTCCCTGTGCAGAAAATACGTCAACCAACTCAGAGATTGGTCGGGCTTGTTGTGCCTGATTGCAATAGTAAGAGTTAAACATTTGGATAAATGCCCATTGTGTCCATTTGTAATAATCAGGCTCACAGGTACGCACTTCGCGGTCCCAGTCGTAGCAGAAGCCGATTTTATCAAGTTGTTCCCGATACCGGGCTATGTTTTTTTGGGTGGTTACAGCCGGATGTTGCCCGGTCTGGATTGCATATTGTTCGGCCGGAAGTCCGTAGGCGTCGTATCCCATTGGATGAAGTACGTTGAAGCCATTCAGCCTTTTGTATCTACTGTAAATATCAGAGGCAATATAGCCAAGCGGATGCCCGACATGCAGTCCTGCACCTGACGGATAGGGAAACATATCCAACACATAAAATTTAGGTTTTGTATGGTTGATTTCGGTTTTATATATTTGGTTGTTAATCCAGTATTGCTGCCATTTTTGCTCTATTTCTCTGAAATTGTATTCCATAATTAGTTGATAATAAATTGTATACGAAAATATGTATTCTGTCGTTTTAAGAGTGTGCAAAGGTACAAAAATCAAGTGAAATCTAAAAATTAAGTATTTATATTGGCCTTTTTTTGTCGGTTTCAGAAGTTTTGAAATAAACAGAGGTTATATTTCGTTTAAAAAATTGTTGGATAAGTTAGATTGAAGAAAATTTTCATATATTTGCACGCTCACTATCTTGTTTTTTAGTTTCCAAAGTG
>JAGPGR010000264.1 GCA_018055865.1 Paludibacteraceae bacterium
GGGTTTGGTTGCTGTGAAAGTGACCAATGGAGTTTTTCTCAGCTGGCGCTTTCTGGGAACTGACAACCCTGATATTGGATTTAAAATTTACCGGGATAATGTGTTGATCAACTCTAATCCAATAAGTAAATCCACGAATTTTACCGATGCAAGCGGAACTTCAACCAGCAGTTACAAAGTGGTGCCCGTACTGAACCAAATCGAGGATACCGTGGATGTGAAATCTGTCATCCCATGGAGTCAGCAATATAAAAACATCAAACTCAACCGACCGAAAAGCGGCAGAACTCCACCAAACAAATACGGCAGCGTGGGCAAAGCTGCTACAAAAAGTTTTCCTACCGGCCAGCCTTATGGATACATGCCGAATGACTGCAGCGTGGGAGATTTAGACGGCGACGGCGAGTATGAAATTGTGGTAAAATGGGATCCGACCAACTCACAAGACAACTCGTATTATGGAATTACCGGAAACGTATATTTAGATGCTTACAAGCTTGACGGAACTCATTTGTGGCGAATTGATCTGGGAGAAAATATCCGGGCCGGAGCTCATTACACCCAGTTTTTGGTCGCTGATTTCGACAGCGACGGAATAGCTGAAATTATTTGTAAAACAGCTCCCGGCACCATAGATGGAAATGGAAATTATGTGATAATGGGTAGTGACATTCCGCAGGCAAAATACCGCAGCAACGACACCACACAAACAAGCGGTTCGCGGATGCTGGGCACCATACAATCCGGACCGGAATACCTTACATTGTTCGACGGAAAATCCGGTGCCGAACTTCATACCATTGCCTACAAACCACTTCGGGGAAGTTCATCCTGGGGTGACACCTACGGCAACCGTAGCGATCGTTTTTTGGCTTGTGTGGCTTATCTGGACGGTGTGAAACCAAGCGCTGTGATGTGCCGTGGTTACTACACGCGCACTACACTGGCTGCGTATGATGTTGCAGGTAAGAAATTGGTCGAAAGATGGTTTCATAATTCGTCAACATCAGGTACAGGAGCTTATGGTCAGGGAAATCACAATTTAAGCGTAGCCGATGTGGACGGAGACGGAAAAGATGAAATTATTTACGGATCTTGCGCCATAGACGACAATGGATCACTGCTATACAGAACGGGATTTGGGCACGGAGATGCCATGCATGTATCCGACATGGATTTAGATAACCCGGGACTGGAAGTGTGGACCGTACATGAAGATAAATCAGTTTCATACGGTTATGAACTTCACGATGCAAAAACGGGTAAGATTCTTTGGGGAACAAAGACCGGAACGGATGTCGGACGGGGCATGGCCGGTGATATTGATGCAAGGTATCCCGGTTTTGAAATGTGGAGTACCGGAAGTGGTGGCGTTTTTTCATCCAAAGGAGTTCAAATCTCCACTTCAAGACCTTCTGTCAATTTCCGGGTGTATTGGGATGAAGATTTGCAAGATGAACTGCTGGATGGAACACGAATCACAAAATGGAACGGTAGCGGCACAACCACGCTCATTACAGGGTCAGGAGTGGCTTCATGCAACAGTACGAAAGCCACACCCAATCTCAGCGCCGATATCCTTGGCGACTGGAGAGAAGAACTTATTCTGTGGACTACAAACGACTCAAGCAGCCTGAGAATATACACAACCACCACACCTACGCAGCACAAACTCTTCACACTGATGCACGATCCGGTTTACCGGTCAGGGATTGCCTGGCAAAACGTAGCATATAACCAGCCACCTCATCTTGGATTTTACATCGGCGGGGGAATTTCAGGAGTTTCAATGCCTGATATCACCACCATCAAATACAACGAAGAAAATACCGGACTAAATTCAACCGTTGGAAAAAGGATAGCTCAGGTATTTTCCCGCCAAGGAGATATTCATATTATTTCTGAGGAAGAAATTCAATCCGTGAATATATATTCCGTGTTGGGCAGACTTATTCACAGCAACGAAAATGTTTACCAAAATGAATATCAACTACCGTTGAATGTAAATGATAAGGTATTAATCGTAAGAATAAAAACAAGCAATTACCATCAAAACATAAAGGTGATTAACCGATAGGATTTTTGGTTCTGTTCCTCACCTTCAGTTTCCGGTGGAAAGAGCTCACAAAGTGCTATGAGTGCTTTTTTGAACATATTATATCTTAACTTGAATTATTTTCATTGATGTTGGAAGTGTAGTGTAGTGATCGTTTTTCCAGTCGCATTCCTTCACTTTTGGATAAGGGTCTGAATAGATTTGTTTTCATCACACCCGGAAATGAAAAAACAATTTTTTCAGAACCTGATTGTCATTGCTTATAAATTAAAAAATTACAATTGTACGATTAAAAAAATGAAAATTCCTTTCCCACAATCCCGATAGAGAGTCTATCGGCGAAGGCTGCCTGTAAACTTCGCATACCAATGAAACCCTTGCTGGCTATACCGTGTGACGTGCTTAGTACTTGTTTTTCTTCATATCTTTTTTATAGTTTTTCATCACTTTCCCGAACTCTTTATCTTTTTTCCGTCTTTCTTCACTTGTTGATTCAAAATGAGCTTTTTCCCGTTCCATTTTCAGGTAGTTTTCATACGATTTTTTGTCAATTTCTCCTCTTTCAACTGCCTCAAGTACCGAACAACCGACTTCATTCATGTGAGTACAATCCTTGAATTTGCAATTTAGTGAAAGACGTATAATTCTGTCAAAAGTTGTTTCTAATCCGTCTGAAGTATCTGCAATTCCGACTTCTCTCATACCCGGATTATCAATGAGAATACCACCATGTTCAAGAACAATTAATTCCCTGTGACTGGTTACATGTCTCCCTTTATGTGTACTTTGGCTTATCGAATCTGTTCTCATCAAAGTTTTCCCTGAAAGATTGTTCAATAATGTTGACTTTCCCACTCCTGAAGAACCAAGCATACAGTAGGTTTTACCTTTTTCAATAATCTTTTTAATTTTATCGTATCCATCTTTTGATTCGTTACTGATAGCAATAATAGGAACATTTTCGATTCGGGCTTTTATATCCTCCAATATCCCGAAAATCTGATGTGTATCTATTAAGTCAATCTTGCTGAGCACTATGATGGGGCTAACTTTTGATGAATTACAAATGGTCAGGTATCTTTCGAGTCTGTTGACATTGAAATCCCTGTCAGCGGCTTGTACCAATATTGCGTAATCAATATTTGTTGCTATTATTTGTATTTCTCCAAATTGACCAATGGCTTGCCTTGTAATCATTGATAATCTCGGTAGTATTGCATGGATTACTGAAAATTCAGCATCATACGTTGTCAATGCAACCCAATCGCCAACCGCAGGGAAATCTATGCGGCTTTTTGCTGAAAATCGTAAATTTCCGGTTATTTCGGCTTCGGATTCACCTTTTTCTGTTTTTACAATATATCTTTCCTTATGCTCCGATATTACTCTTCCGATTTCAAAATCGTTAAGACTATTCTCAGTCCTTAACTTTTCAAGTTTATCATTATATCCTAAATCTTCCAGTTTCATCTTGTATATTTTTGTGAGCGTGTTTTCAGGTATAAAACACATCGGTTGACAGTTCGTCTTTCTGTTTTTGAGATTTATGTTTCAGTATTACATA
>JAGPGR010000265.1 GCA_018055865.1 Paludibacteraceae bacterium
GTAAGAACAACCGTTTCGGTACATTTCCGGCCGTTTCATTTGGATGGAGAATCTCTGAGGAAAATTTTATGGAAAGTGCCAAAAGCATTGTATCAGATCTTAAACTTCGTGCAGGCTGGGGACAAACAGGTAATCAGGAGATTGACAATTATGCAACCTACACTACCTTTATCCCGGATTATGGGGTTGCTGACCCTACCTGGAATATTGTAAACGGTACAGCATACGACATCTCGGGGTATGGTTCGGGTTCATTACCTGCCGGTTTCCGGAAAATACAATCGGGTAACGATGATTTGAAATGGGAAACCACTACTCAAACAAATATTGGTATTGACTATGCATTGTTCGATAATAAACTTTACGGTTCAGCTGAATACTATGTTAAATCAACAAAAGACATTTTGATCCGACCGGCTTACCTGGCCGTAGTTGGTGAAGGTGGCGACCGTTGGAGCAATGGAGCATCGATGGAGAACAAGGGTTTTGAGGTATTACTTGGTTATAGAAACGCCACAATTTTTGGTTTAGAATATGATGTTACAGCCAATATTTCAGGTTTCAGAAACAAGGTAACGCATCTGCCCGAAGATGTTCAAAACTCGTATGGCGGACGCGAAGGTGACAATATTTTAGGTCGTCCTATCGGATCGTTCTATGGATATGTGGCCGATGGTATTTTCAAAACTCAGGATGAAGTTAACAATCACGTTGGACAAGATGGTAAAGCTATTGGCCGTATACGATACAAAAACGTGTACGAGGAAGATGGAAGAAATGAAATTAATGCCATGGATCAGACCTGGATTGGGAATCCATATCCCGACTTCTCTTATGGTTTGAATATTAATCTGGAATACCGGAACTTTGACTTGAGCATGTTCTTTCAGGGAGTACAAGGTGCTGATATCGTGAACGGAGTAAAGTATCAAACGGATTTCTGGAGCGTGGATGACGTTAACTCAAACAAGGGCAGACGTTTGCTGGATGCATTTCATCCTGTGACTAATCCTGATTCGGATATACCGATGCTACAAAACACCAACTCGAACAACGAAGGTCGCTTCTCGACTTATTATGTGGAAGATGGCTCGTACCTGAAAGTCAGAAATGTTCAATTTGGTTATACATTGCCAAAATCAGTTTTATCGAAAATAAACATCGAAAAGATCCGGTTTTACATTAGCGGACAGAATTTATTCACTATACATTCTAAAAACTTTACCGGTGTAGATCCTGAAAGCCCAGGATTCGGTTACCCTATCCCTATGATAAGTACACTTGGAATAAATCTAACTTTTTAAAAAATCAATAAAATGAAAAAACTCTTTAAAATAGGTCTTATCGGCCTGATACTAATTTTCTTCTCGGCATGTACAGATATTTTGAATGAAGAACCAACCGGAATCCTCACCACAGAAAACGTACAAAATGCGTACGAGGGTGCACTAACAGCAGCATACTCGGCATTAGGTAACGACCACTATGACAAACCGCTCAGCTTGTGGCCATATGGCACAGTACGATCCGACGATGCTTACAAAGGAGGATCCGGAGAACAAGACATTTCAACATTCCACTTTTTCGAAATATCAAAAAATATTTCGACTGAGTTTGGTGAAGTTGATGCGCTTTGGTATCAATGCTATGTCTCTATCTCGCGTGCTAATTCGGCAATAAAAGCAATTAATGCAGCCGAAAATCTCACGAACAAAGAAGCTAAAATAGCCGAAGCAAGGTTTCTCAGAGGTCACTTCTATTTTTTACTCAAGATTCTGTTTAAGAACATTCCTTATATCGACGAAACAGTACCTGTGGCTGATTATGGAACAATTTCAAACGTGGCACTTTCCAATGATGAACTGTGGCAGAAAATTGCGGATGATTTCAAATATGGTGTAGATCATTTACCTGCAAAACAAATCGACAGAGGAAGAGCTGACAAATATGCAGCGGCTGCATATCTGGCCAAAACATATCTCTACAAAGCCTACAGACAGGAAAACAGCCAGTCGAATGAAGTTACCTCGATAAATACAGCAGACCTGAATAATGTATTGACTAATGCCGATTTGGTTATTGCATCGCAATATAAACTCGAGTACGATTTTGCATTCAACTTCTTGCCTGGTAGTTTTGAAAACGGCTCCGAATCAATATTTGCAGTTCAGTTTTCTGGTGATGATGGAACGAAATTCGGAAGGGTAAATTTCGCAGATTTACTATCAGTACCCATGAAACTGGGTTGTTGCGACTTCTTAAAACCGTCACAAACGCTTGTTAATGCTTTTCGTACACAAAATGGATTACCTGTTTTTGAAAACTACAATACGAATAATAGCGGTTATTCGGAACAAAATGATCCCCGTCTCTTTCATACAGTAGCATTACCGGGCCTGGCATACAAATATAATGAATCACTAATTTATGATGTGGATTGGAACAGAAGTCCGGGCACATACGGAGTATATGCTTCATTAAAAGAGAATGTAGATCCTACCTGCGATTGCTTTGTTCCAATGGTTCCGTTTTATGCCAACACAAAAAACAGAATTGTTATCAGACACGCCGACTTATTACTAATGAAAGCAGAAGCACTGATAGAATTAAACCGTTCAGCTGAAGCTTTGCCAATAATCAATTCAATACGAGGCCGTGCCAAAAACAGCACTGATTTGATTAAATATGCCAATGATTTTATTGACATCAAACTTTATCAAGATGGTGTAAATTGTAACTGGACGCAAGATTTTGCACGACAAGCCCTACGCTGGGAACGCAGACTTGAACTTGCCATGGAAGGTGGTCGATTCTTTGATCTGGTACGTTGGGGAGTTACTGAACAAGTTATGAATGAATATTATAACACTGAAAAGAACCGACGTTCCTACTATTCAGAGGCAAACTTCACAAAAAACAAACACGAGTATTTGCCTATACCTCAACAACAAATAAAGTTTAGCAAGTATTTATACAAACAAAATGTTGGATATTAAAAATCTGTAATGTTATGAAAAAAACAATTTATATTTTAGCAGTATTGTTGATAGTATTCAATTTTGCTGCTTGTACAGAAGAAGAACGTGATACAGTAGATTTGAATGCTGAAGTAGAAATTGAATCCTTCACTATCAATGGAGTTGAAGGAACCATTGACACAGCAAAACAAACCATTAAACTGTTCATGGCACCGGGTACAAATTTGACCAATCTAAGTCCCAGTATATCCATTTCAGATGGAGCTACTGTTACTCCTGCATCCGGAACATCAATGGACTACAGTTCATCCACCACAACTCCTATTGAATACAGGGTTTATAATAAAAATGTGTACAATACTTACAAAGTTACGGTGGAAGAAACCAAAGCAAAAATCACCATGTTCAAGGTAGGAGATGCTGTAGGTGATATTAATGAAGCAAACAGAACAATAACTGTATATGTTCCGGTTGCTACCGACCTGACGGCACTTACGCCGGTGATTGAATACACTGCCGGTGCCACGATAAGCCCTGCTGCAGGTGAGACAGTTGACTTTACAAACCCTGTAGTGTATACATTGAATTATGTCGGCTATCAGTTTAGTTACACTGTAACAGTGCAGCATGGTTCAAATC
>JAGPGR010000266.1 GCA_018055865.1 Paludibacteraceae bacterium
ACGGTTGCTAATCTGGCTTATCCGGTTGCGTGCCTGAGCATATTCATCGTACGAAGCGATGAGTACGCGAAACATGCCCTGTTCGTTTACAACCACAATGGCACTGTTTCCTTCGCTGTTAAGCGTACGTTGAAGGTTTTTAGCATTGTTTTGTACACCAAAACTTCCTACAACAACGTGAAATTTCTTATTAAAGGCAGCGGTGTTGGTTTCGCCGTCAGCCATGTTGAATTTTTCACCCCGCGTGGTTTCGTTGCTTTCTAATTCTTCCTCTACTACTACCGGCTTTGCTTCAGTTTTTTTCTCGGCAGCTTCTATATCCGAACCGGAAATATTTACCACTTTTTGTTTTGATTTACAAGACGTTACTCCTGTTGAAATGACTGCAGCTATCAGCAATAAACCCAAAATCTTTTTCATATGTATCTGTTTTTTTATGTATTATTTTTTCCAACTGCAAAGATGAAAAGAAAAATGTTGATAGCCAACAAATCCGGTCATTTTTTGCAAATTTTAGAATTTCACAGTAAACAAATGACGCCATTCTAACGTTTAACTTTTACTTTGTACAAAATCAATTATTAACTAAATAAAAAAAACGATTATGACTTTTACATTGCCCGAACTGCCCTATGCTCCCAATGCTCTGGAGCCGGTTATAAGTGAAGAAACGATTAAATTTCACTATGGTAAACATCATCAAACCTATGTGAACAACCTGAACGGGCTGGTGCCCGGATCTGAATTTGAAAACGCGGATCTGGATACAATCGTGAAGAAATCAAGCGGACCTGTTTTCAACAATGCTGCTCAGATTTGGAATCACAATTTCTATTTTCTTTCGCTCACTCCCGTAAAAGGAAGCAAGCCATCGGAAGAACTGGCTAAAGCAATTGACGAAAAATTCGGTTCGCTGGACAATTTCAAAGCCGAATTCAATAAATCTGCAGTAACTGTTTTCGGCTCCGGATGGGCCTGGCTGGTAAAAACTGACGATGGAAAACTGGATATTGTGAAAGAAAGCAATGCCGGAAATCCGCTCACAAACGGACTCACACCCTTGCTAACCTTTGATGTGTGGGAACACGCTTACTACATCGATTATCAGAATCGCCGTGCCGATTATGTGGCTGCGCTCTGGGATTTGGTAGACTGGAATGTGGTTTCATCCAGATTTTGATTTTCAGTAATCGGATAAGCTTAGAAGAATTCAAAAGCCGGAAGTGAGTGATTACTTTCGGCTTTTTTTATCTTCTTGCTTTAACAAAAGTTAAAAAAATCGATTCAAACATTCATTTTTCTAAAAATTGGATTTCTATTCATTTAATCTGTTTCAAAACGATTATCTTTGCGACCGATAATTATACTCATTCCGTCATGAACCTTCTTGCAGCTATTTTAATTACCATAATCCTTGTTTTTGCAGCAGTTTTCCTGCTGGGGTTCAGGATTTTTTTATCCAAAGAAGGTAAATTTCCCAATATCCACATTGGCGGAAGTAAAGCCCTGAAAGACAGGGGAGTAAGTTGCGCAACTACGCAGGACTCCGATGCCCGGAAGGCCAATAACCGAAAAATCGATGTTTCGAAAATAATTAATGAAATTGATAATTAAACAAAATGAAAAATCTCTCACTTATTTTGAATGGTATTCTACTGATTGCAGTTATTGTGTTGTTTGCACTTGTGCTGGGTAAGAAGAATAACGGTGTACTTCCGGCTGTGACTCACAAAGGCGACTCGACAGTAGTTGAAAAGTTGCCTTTAGCTTACATAAATATTGATTCACTGTTGCTGAACTATACATTTGCCAAAAATGCAAATGAAGTGCTAATCAGCAAGCAGGAAAGCTCAAGAGCAACCTTAAATTCCAGGGCACGTCAACTTCAGACTGAAATGGATGAATTTAACCGTAAACTTGAGAATCAGGCATTCCTAAGTCGTGAGAGAGCAGAAGAAGCTCAACGAAGCATTGTGCAAAAACAGCAAGACCTTCAGAAAATGGAAGCAAATCTTTCGCAGCAACTGATGGAGCAGCAGCAGAAAATGAGTGAACAACTGCGTGATACTATCAATGCATTTCTTAAGGTGTATAACAAAGATGGTAAGTTTCAAATGATAATAAGCAATACTGCCAATGATAATATTCTGTATGCCGGAAAAGGATATGATATTACTTCAGATGTAATCGAAAAATTAAATGCCCGCCATACAAAAGGAAAAAAATAAGTTCAATTCAATATTGTAGCTTTATTAGCGGAGTCAGCTTGTGAAAGCCAACTCCGTTTTTTTTATTGTCCGCTTTCTAAAGATTTTTTCATTCCGGAATGACAGCAAAGTGGCTTCTCACGTTGAAGTCTGCATAATAAAAAAACCTTCCCGTACGAGTGGAAGGTTTTTTTGATGTCGAAAAAAGCGGTTTTTTTATTACTTGTTGTGTTCAACCCAGATAAGGTTCTCCGTTTCATATCCTTTGTCCGAAGCTATTTTCAGGTATTCTTGTTTCACATTTTCAGGAATTGTAGTGGTACGCGATAAAATCCACAAATATTTAACGCTTTGCCCGGATACAAGCGCGTACTGATAATCTTTGTCAAGCGCAATTACATTATAACCCGAGTAAAAAGGTCCGAAAAACGAAACTTTCAGCATTGCAACATCTTGTTCGCCAACGAATTTTGCTTTTGCTTTAGCTTCTGTCCACTCTTTTTTAATGTAATTGTAGCCTTTGTTTACCACCTTAATTGTGCCATTTTCATTCAGCGAATAGTTTGCCGTAGTGTTGTTCAAATTCCGTTCGAAGCGAAAATCGAACCGGGCAATTTCATACCATTTGCCCAGGTACTTATCTTTTTCGAAATTGTCTACAGCTTTCACTCCTTTCGGAATACTCGAACAGGAGAGAAACGGTAATGTAAGACCCACAATAAGTAGTGCCATAAGTGCTCTTGTTTTAGTTTTCATGTTTTATATGTTTTTTTGAATGTTGTATTAATTCCCTTATGAATTGAAAATGCAGATAAGAATTAATAAATTACAATTTTCCGGTTTAGTTTTTCACCCGAATGAGTTGCTGCTTTTACAACGTAAATCCCTGCCGAAAGTTGCTGAGTGCTCAGGTTATTTGTGTTTTCATGAATCAAGATGATTTTACCTTCGGAGTTGATTATACTTACCGATTTAAGCGTTTCACTAAATTTAATGCTTTCTGTAGCTTTACTGTAAAGTATTTTCAGCCCATTTTCCGGCTGTGTTTCTATACCTGTGCTGTTCTTGAAGGCATCCAGAGCCACAGTAGGATTGCCGCTGTAGTCAAAAGCCCCCAGGGTATAGCCATTCCATTTTCCGTATGCTTGCGGTTCCCAGTAGAACACTCCGAGCCCTTTTCCGTTGGATACGCTTTTGGTTTTGGTTATCAGGTCGGTCAGAAAGTTTTTGCAGGCACCAGCCATATCCCAGCTCATGCCGCATTCCACTATCATCACCTCCTTGTTGTAGCGGCTTACCATGTCGTTCATGTTGGCCAGGCAGGCTTTGTTGGCAGCTGCCCAGTCGTTTTGAACTTTGTAGTAGTAGGGATAGAGCGACATGCCAATCACATCCCATTTGCCTCCGTTT
>JAGPGR010000267.1 GCA_018055865.1 Paludibacteraceae bacterium
CTCATCCCGATGCGGGGAATCAGTGGTAACTCGGATGCGGAAGCATCAATTGAATTATCTACATGAATTGCGCCATCATTATACACGGTGTAGGTCACATTCCATTTCGTCCTGGTTTGCGGATAGCTGTACTCACATTTTACCAGAATTTTATTTCCGCTTTCATTTACTGATAAATTCTCTGCTTTCAGAGATGCATAACTTGCTTCTTTCCAGCCTCTTAATTTTCGGGGTAATCCGGCTCCGTAATCATTATCAATCGGGGCACGCCAGAAGAATGGTTTCAATCCTGCTTCTTCGCTTACATATTCAGTTCCCCGGATGATGTAGGAAGTGATTAATCCGCTTACTTTGTCAAAAATGACGGAGAAAGTATTTCCGCTAAGGGTGATTTTGCCGGAGTTGTCTTCCATTTTAGGAGCTTTGCCTTTCCCTGTCAGCAATTCGGGCATTACATAATCATTCACAATAAACTGATCTTTGGCAACAACCCAGTCACCGGGAATCAACCGGACATTTCCTTTTTGTTTTACTTCAAAATTAACAACAACCTGATTTTTGCTGCTCAATAAGCCGGTAATTCCGGGTATGCTTATGGTTTTTGTTTCCTGAGGTTTAATATTAACATCCAGTTTACCTTGTTTTAATATTTTGCCGTTTGATTTTACTGTATAAGTTAAATTGTACTGACTCAGGTCGATAAAGAAATTCTCGTTGTAGATATCTACTGTACCTTTTTTTGCATCCAGGTTTTTGAACCAGACATTCTGGTACACTTTTCCCATTTCTTCAGTGTGAGGTTTGGTAGTTCGATCGGCCATAACAACACCGTTGATTAGGAAATTGCCGTCAGAAGGTGTTCCTTTTGGTCCGTAGTCACCTCCGTAACCCCAGAAGAAATTTCCATCCGCATCTTTGTCAGCCAGGCCCTGATCCACCCAGTCCCAGATACAGCCACCCTGCAGCAACGGATATTTACGTATTATGTCCCAGTATTCGGTAAAATTACCCAGGCTGTTGCCCATGGCGTGAGCATATTCACACAGTATGAGCGGACGGTTTGAAGCCGGATTTTGAGCATAACGCTCTATCTCTTCCGGGCGGTCGTACATGGGGCAGAATATATCGGTATTCCACTCGAGTCCGGCCCGTTCGTACTGCACAGGGCGCGAGGTGTCGCGGTTTTTTATCCATCGGTAGGTTTCGTACATGTTGTAGCCATTGCCGCTTTCGTTGCCCAGCGACCAGGTCACTACACACGCATGATTTTTGTCGCGTTCCACCATTCCTCTGGTACGGTTCAGGTGGTCTTCCAGAAATAGCGGATTATTTCCCAGTGTGCCACCCACGTTCAGGCCATATCCCATTCCGTGGGCTTCGATGTTGGCTTCGTCGATTACATAAATTCCATATTCATCAGCCATCCGGTAGAACATTTCAGACTGAGGATAATGGCAGGTGCGGACTGTGTTTACGTTGTATTTACGGAAAAGTTCAAAATCCTTGCGCATCAGCTCTTCGGAAACATATTTCCCGGTATATTGGTCGTGTTCATGAAGATTTACTCCTTTTACTAAAACCGGTTGTCCGTTCACCAGGAATTGCTTATTCTTGATTTCTGAAGTTCTGAAACCCGTTTTTATCGCTGTAGCTTCAATGATACGACCATCTTTATCTTTTAATTCAAGGCTCAGAGTGTACAAATTAGGTTCTTCGGCTGACCATTTTTTTACGTTTGGAATCTCTTTTTCAAAAGTGAATGCTGCATTGTCTTTTACGGATGTTGATTTGGTTTCAGTGCTTACCGTTTTACCATCGGCGTCTTGCAAAGTGTAAGTAATTGTACAATTATCACTTATGCTGTTTGAGTTGACTACGGATACATTGATGGAAAATTTTCCATGCTGATAATTTTCATCCAGCGTGGAGAGTACGAAGAAGTCATTCAGATGTAATTTTGGTCGTGCGTACACATATACATCACGTTCCAGACCTGTCATGCGCCAAAAATCCTGATCTTCCAGGTAGCTGGCGTTACTCCATTTGTGTATTTGAATGGACAACACATTTTTTCCAGGCTTTACTTTCTCAGTCAAATCAAATCTGGCAGGGATTTTACTGTCTTTGCTCATTCCCAGAAATTCTCCGTTGAAATAGAAGTAGGCAGCACCTTTTGTGCCATCAGAGCTTAAAATAATTTCTTTACCTGCCCAGGATTGAGGTATTTCAAATTCCCTGCGATACGTTCCTGTCGGATTAAAGCTTTCTGGTATCAGCGGTGGATTGGGTCTTTCCATGTAGGGAGGAAAGCCGGGGGAGACAAAATCATAATTGACATTGGTGTACACTTTTACACCAAATCCCTGCATTTCCCAGCTACCCGGAACTTGAATGTCATTCCAGCTGCTTGCATCGAAGTTTTCTTTGTAAAAGTCAGACTTGGGGCGTTCGTCAAAATTTTCTGTAAAATTAAATTTCCAAACGCCATTGAGGAGAATAAATTCACTGCCTTTAGATGTCAGAGAAGCATCTCTGGCTTCTTTTGCGGTATTAAAGGAGAAGAAACTACTTCTTGGATCCAGTTTGTTGATGTCAACCAGTTTCGGATTGGTAATTTCTTTGTAACGATTTTCCTGTTGTTGCGAAAATGAAAATTGACAAAAAACGAACAACAAGGCAAAAAGGATGGATTGATTCTTCATAGATAGTATTTTTTTTGATATAAGTTTTACTCAACAAAGATAAAGAAAAACCCTCAAAAAAAAATCCTGTTGTCAATGAAAAATCAAAACAGATGCAAATAAATGCTTTTAATGTATTCTTTGATTTTTTTACCCTACCACCGCTTCGGTCAATTCCTCGAGCGTGAACCCTGCAAACCAGTTGTTGAATTCAATTTTCGAAAAAGCCTCCCGGACCGCTTCGGGTGTGTATTTCACGCCTTTCAGCACATTTTCCACTTCGGTGAGGTCGCTGTTGTTGCCAAAAAAACTGCCGAAAAAGCGAATCTGACTGATGAGTGAATTCTCGATATCGGCAAAAACCTGAATTTTACCCGCTGCAAAGCGCGACTGCCTTTCTATGCCGAATTTCGGTGAATTTCCGTAGTTCCACTCCCAGGTTCCGAACTTCGAAGCACGAAGTTCTTCAATTTCAGCCAGCTCTTCAGCCGAAAATACGTATTCGGTCATTTCGGGGAATTTGGATTTCATGTGAGCGAGCAGATTGTCCGAAAATTCATTCACCGAGATTTTTTCAGGCAGATTGGGTAAAATATTATCTACCACACTTCGCACAGATTTGGTTGATTTGGAAGCTATTTTGTCTTTCGGAGCCTCCAGCGCTTTGGAAAGCACGCTTAAATCAGTATCAAACAACAGACATCCATGATGCATCACACGACCTTTGATGTAGGCCTGCGCGTTGCCGCATATTTTCTTACCATCAATCACCAGATCGTTGCGTCCGGTGAATTCGGCCGTTACACCCAACTCAGAGAGCGTATCGATAACCGGCTGCGAAAAGGTTTTGAAATCGAAATCCACTCCTTTATTTTCGTTGGAAATAATAGTGTAGTTCAGGTTGTTCAAATCGTGATACACGGC
>JAGPGR010000268.1 GCA_018055865.1 Paludibacteraceae bacterium
TACTGTAATTAAAACAGAACAAAACAAGGGCAATATGCAGATACCCGCCGGCTATGCAGTACTCTCTGGACACGGAACGGCTGCCACGTATCTCAACACTTTTGCAGTTGGAGATGAAGTGAATATCACTCAGAATGTAAACATCAATGGGGTAGCTAATCCCTATTCGGAAGTGGTGGGCGGCGATCATCGCACGATGATGCTTCGGGATGGCGCTCCTACTACCGACCAGATATGGACTGATCTACATCCGCGCACAGCATTCGGATATTCACAAGACAAAAAAACAGTCATTCAGTGTGTTGTTGACGGTCGGGGAATTTCAGTCGGGGTGAGTACCAAAGAACTGGCAGAAATTATGCTTTCTGCGGGTGCTTATGAAGCCATCAATTTAGATGGCGGAGGTTCGAGTTGTTTATTTCTGAAAGATTTCGGACCGATGAATACTACAAGTGATGGCTCCGAACGGGCTGTTGCCAACGGAGTTTTTGCAGTTTCAACCGCACCGGCCGATAATGCAATAGCTGACATACAACCTTATGAAACTACCATTCGTTTGCCACATTATGGCGTTTTTCGCCCTAAATTTCTGGGCTACAATCAATATGAAATGTTGATTAATAAAGATGTTCAGGGTGTTGTACTTACTTGTACACCCGAGTTGGGCTATATCAACAGTCAGGGCGAATTTGTTGCATCCGGAGGCATCGATGGAATTTTAACAGCCACCTATAATGGAAATATTACCACCAAAGTCAATATTCATATTGTACAGGATGCACAAATATTTATGCGGCTGGATTCGGTGCTGATTGATAGCCGGTTCGAATACCCAATAGAAGTTCAGAGTGTTATCGGTCTGAATACCATGACTGTTTTTCCGGCATCTCTTACCTGGACGGTGGCTGACCCCACTGTTTGCACTGCTGCTGACGGGGTATTGAAAGGATTGAAAAATGGTACAACGATGGTGGTTGGAAATCTGGGAACATTCCGCGACAGTATCAAAGTGAAAGTTGAAATACCAGAATCAGGAAGGATTATTTTTGATACATTTGAAGCTGAAAACTGGGCCCTCGATGCTTCTTCGGCGTTGAGCGCAACGTTATCTACAGCTAACCGGCCTGAAGGCTGGGATCATGGCTCGGTAGTTAATTACACATTTAAAACTACCCGGGCGCCGTACATTAAGCTAATCAGAAAAATACCACTGTATAGCTTGCCCGATACATTAAAGTTAAGATTAAATTTGGGAAACATCGCACTTACCAAAGTTGTATTCACGTTGCGTACCAATAAATCCACGCAAAATGTTTCAAAAGAATTTACTGTTCTTCCGAACACCGGGGATACGGAAATTGCATTTCCGCTAAGTTTATTTTTTAATACCACAGATATTTCAATTTTCCCTGTCTGGTTCGAAAATGTGAACTTTTATCTCGTTACTCAGACCGAAAATCAGTCCTACTCGTTGGCCGTAAAAGATATAATGTTGTGTTACAAAGATTACGTCATATCATATACGTCGCCCGAAAAACTGAGTCTCTTTCAGGTGTATCCGAATCCGGTGAATGACGGAAATCAATTCACTTTACGTATCAACGATGAATTGAAAATGACTGAAATGAAAATAAATATTTATAATACGAACGGCCAGCTGGTCTTTTCAAAAGTTTTTGGAATTCCTCAGACAAATGAATTGAAAATTCCTGTCAGGCAAACACCGGGTACCTATTTTCTGGAGGTCAGTTCTGGAGGTAAAACTGAAACAATAAAAATGGTCGTTCGATAGAGGAATGAAAATTTGAAACTGATTTTTTGTAAAAAGGATTATTACAATATTTATCACTTAATATTTTTCGTTATGAAACACAAACTCATTGTTTTGTTGTTAAGCTTTTGCTTCGTTTTATCTGCTCAAAACATCCGGATTACATCGCAATATGAAATCCCTCTGAAGAATGTAAAATCGGCACATTACCCCACGCTGAATAAAGATGGGGATTTGCTGCTGTATTCTGCTGAAAGCTACAAAGGGCTTTACTTATACAATTTCAGAAGCGGTGAAGAAAAGATGATTTCTCACGATCAGAATTCCGGCTATTATCCGATTTTCAGCAGTGATAATTCAAATGTATTCTTCAGAAAAACTACGTTTGAGCAGGGAAGAAGATACGATGCCCTTGAAAGTTACAATTTGAAAACCGAAAAGCAGGTTCAGATGATAAAGCCGCAGCGCGATTTGCGGGCAGCACGCAGTTATCACAACGGAGCTATCGTACAGGCCGACAACAAACTTTACAAGACTACTTTCGGACGCACTAAAGCCGCTATCCCCGTGTATGTAAGTGCTGAAAATCTGAAAATATATGTGTATGTAGATGGACGAAGAACTGAGATACAACCACTTAAAGGTGAAAATATCAACTACATCTGGATTTCTCTTTCGCCCGATAATTCCAGAATTCTTTTCACGGCCGCAGGCAAAGGAACTTATATTTGTGATTTGAAAGGAAATGTTGTTGCAAGTCTGGGATATTTGAATGCACCTGTTTGGTTCAACGACCGATTCGTAGTGGGAATGCAGGATAAAGACAACGGGCAGAATGTTACCTCATCCGATGTGGTAATGCTGACTGCTGACGGGAAGCTGAAAAAACAAATCAGCAACCCGAATCACATTGCCATGTATCCTGCAGCCTCATCAAAAGCCAACCGAATTGTTTATAGTACCCTTGATGGAAAGTTGGTTGTGTCTGAACTTTCTGTTAACTAAACCTGATTGAATTATGAAGAAGCTATTTATTATTACACTATTTCTTACAGCTTTTGTATTTCCCGGAATATCTCAGGATTTGTCGGGAGTGAAAATTTATATCAATCCGGGTCACGGAGGTTATGATAGTGACGACAGAAATGTGGTTATTTCGCCCTATACACAAGGCGACCAAAATGGTTTCTGGGAATCGAAGAGCAATCTGGACAAAGGTAAGTATTTGAAAGCCATGCTGGAAGCTCTCGGAACAACTGCTTTTATTTCGCGAGTTTCAAATACTACTGCCGACGATTTGCCCCTTTCGCAGATTGTAGCTTCGGCCAATGCCTCTAATGCCGATTTCATGCTTTCCATTCACAGCAATGCCGGTGCAGGGGTTGCCAATCATGTGCTCATGCTCTACTCGGGTGTCGATACAGGCGATACGCATGTATATCCCACACCTACTCCATATTCCGAAATAAGCAAGGCTATCAGTACCGAAATAGCTAAAAATCTCTATTCAAATCAGGCCACCAACTGGAATTCGACCTATTCGGTACGCGGAGACAAAACCTTCGGGCGTACTGCCATGGGTGGCTGGTCTGATGGTTATGGGGTGCTGCGCGGACTCACAGTGCCCGGAGTCATTTCCGAAGGTTCCATGCACGATTATATACCCGAAACTTACCGATTGATGAACATGGAATACAAGTGGATGGAAGCCTGGAATTTTCTGAAATCTTTTACCACATACTTCAAATCGGCGAGTTTGCCAAAAGGAAACATTGCCGGAACCGTGAAGGATAAATATTTACTCAGTCAGGCCGGTTATTACAAA
>JAGPGR010000032.1 GCA_018055865.1 Paludibacteraceae bacterium
CGGTTCAGTATGTTGGTGTTACCTCCCAGATTGCCGTAGCTGAATGAATTAGCTTCAGAACCCATCACTACGTCTTTATTCCGGTTGGCATCGTTCAGCCCGCCCAGACTGGAATAATTAAATCCACCCCTGTCGAGTGCATTGAAATGTACTCCGTTAACATACGTTGATTCAAATTCCTGCTCGTAACCACGCATACGAAAACGCATGGGGCTAAAATTGTAAGATGTCTGCGAAAGATATACATCTCCTCTGGACAAACTGGACGAAATCGATTGCGATGCGCGACCTTCATCCTCGCTGAAATCCGATTCGTTGAGTTGCAGAATGGCATCCTGACGGGATTCTTCCTGAATATCCACCCGCATAAAAATTATCCCGGCATCATTCAGTTCGTTTTCCTTCAGGCTAATTACCTTGATTTGAGGCAGATAACCCGATCGTGAGAAACTGATTTCTTCATCACCGGCAGCCAGATAAGAAAAGTTAAACTCTCCCTGAGCATTGGTTTTTGCTGAGATATTTTGATTCAACAACGTAACCGTAACGCCTGGTAGAGGTGTTTCTGATTCAGCTACTTTCACAAAACCGGTAAGTCTGGTTTGAGCTGATACCAAAACCGATGTGAAAATAACAACTGACAATACTAATACTAATTTTCTCATAAATAAACTAAATTCTATTATTAATTTTTTCTGTTTAATTCTCTGAAAATGGGGCAAAAAAAAGTGTTGCAAGATACGACATTTTTTTTACATAATAATGAATTATGAACAATACTTTAATCGAACAGCCAACCCGCATTCAGGAAGCGAAATATACATGTAATTGACTTTCAAATGTTTCCAACAAATAAAGTTCATTTAAATTAGAAATCTGCACTTTGAATATTTAACACTTCATAATCTTCATTTTTCTAAAATTCAACACTCCGGAATTTTTGGTATTGTCAGTCAACTCAATTTTATAACAACTCACAAGGGCCCAATCATTTCACAAGGTTTTTGGTTAATTGTTTTTTTTTCTCGTATTTTTTTCGGACTTTTGTTCTTTTGAAAAATTAGTACAAAAACATCTCTCTATTTATAAGAACTATGCGAAAATTTATTTATTTACTTGCTTTGAATTTTATTCTCGTTGCATGTGGATCCGGTAAACAGGTTTCAAAGTCTGGTGGCGGTGAAAGTTTTCAGGTGGTTAGTGTTGCCTTTTACAACCTTGAAAACCTGTTTGACACGATTAATCAAAGTAATAATGATGAAGAATTTCTGCCCGAAGGTGCCATGAGATGGACTGGAATGAAATACCGGGGCAAACTTAAAAATATGTCCTACGCCATTTCTCAAATTGGCAAAGAAACTACTCCAGCCGGACCTTCTATTGTAGGAGTTTCTGAAATTGAAAATCGCGGCGTACTCGAAGATTTGGTCAAAGAACCTTCAATATCCAACCGCACATACGAAATAGTACATTACGACAGTCCTGACCGACGCGGAGTGGACGTTGGACTCCTTTACAATCCGCGCGATTTTTTGGTTACTTCCAGTAAATCCTACAGATTGCTGCCCAACGATACAGCGTTTCGCACCCGCGACCAACTTTTGGTGAGCGGTTATCTGCTGGGTGAAAAAGTGCATGTTATAGTGGGTCACTGGCCTTCAAGAATCGGTGGTGAGGTGGCCTCATCACCTCGTAGAGAAGCGGCTGCAGGATTATCCAGACACATTGTTGACTCACTTTACAGGTTGGATGCAAATGCTAAAATCATCATTATGGGCGACCTGAACGATGACCCATTCAATACCAGCACCGCCAAAGTGCTTGATGCCAGGAGAAACATGGAAGATGTTCCTGAAAAAGGATTGTATAACCCGATGTGGCGAATTCTGGATGCAGGTGTAGGCTCGCTGGCTTACAACAACCAATGGAATCTTTTTGATCAAATCATTATTTCCCAGCCATTTCTGAATAAAGACAAAACAAAACTTTCATTCTGGAAAGCCGAAGTTTTTAATAAAAAATTTCTTATCCAGCAGGAAGGCAGCTACAAGGGAACACCTATGCGTACGCATGCAGGTGGAGTGTGGCTCAACGGATACAGCGACCACTTCCCCACTCTTATTTACCTGGTGAAAGGAAAATAATCTTACAAAAAAAGCTGCAAGCTGCAGAATAAAAACTAATTATGGAATATCCCACACTTCAAGGAAAATTAATAATGTCCGAATATGGTCGGAATGTACAGCAAATGATAGAACATGCGCTGATCATAGAAGACCGCGAAGAACGCACCAGATGTGTAAATACCATCATCAACATCATGGGCAGCCTTTTCCCCTACCTGCGCGATGTGAACGACTTCAAGCATAAACTCTGGGATCACGTGGCAATCATGTCAGATTTCAAACTGGATATTGATTATCCGTATGAAATTGTGAAAAAGGAAGAAATGTATGAACGCCCAGAAACTATACCCTATAAAAATTCCCGAATCAGGTATATGCATTACGGAAGAAACCTGGAAGAAATGATAGAACGGGTATCCGATTATCCTGACGGAGACACAAAGAATGAACTTATTCGTCTGATTGCCAATCAGATGAAAAAATGTTTTCTGACCTGGAACAAGGAAGTGGTGGACGACAAAAAGATTTTTGACGATTTGCGGGAACTATCAAAAGGTAAACTGGATGTTTCTGAAGATATCTTCAAATTGATGGAAACCAAAGACGTGTTTCATTCCAAAAAAGTACAGAACAAACCCAAAAAGAAATAATACCAGTTCTGATCTCACCGTTTTTTTAAATATGAAGCTCTAAACTCAAAACTCTCCCGATAGCTATCGGGATTGAAACTCGAAACTATCAGAAAATGTCATCATTCAAAATAGAGGGCGGACACCGGTTTCATGGTTCTATCACGCCTCAGGGAGCTAAAAATGAAGCTTTACAGGTTATATGTGCCGTACTGCTTACTTCCGAAAAAGTTACCATTAGCAACATTCCGCAAATTCTCGACGTACTGAATCTGATAGAATTAATCCGTGAATTAGGTGTAAAAGTTGAGCAAATACAAGCTGACACCTATACTTTTCAGGCTGATGAGATAAACCCGAATTACCTGGAAACGGAAGACTTTTATCGCAGAAGCGCTTCGCTAAGGGGTTCTGTCATGCTGGTAGGCCCTTTAGTCACACGTTTTGGAAAAGCTATAATTCCAAAACCCGGAGGTGATAAAATTGGTCGCCGGAGATTAGATACTCATTTTCTTGGCATTCAGAAATTGGGAGCTGATTTTGAATACGATGCCGACAAAAAATTGTACGAGATTCACTCCGGAAAATTGAAGGGATGTTATATGCTGCTCGACGAAGCATCGGTAACCGGCACTGCCAATATACTGATGACCGCCGTGCTTGCTGAAGGCGAAACAACAATCTACAATGCTGCCTGCGAGCCCTATCTGCAGCAATTAAGCAGAATGCTGAACCGCATGGGTGCAGATATTTCGGGTATTGGCTCCAACCTGCTCACTATCAAAGGAGTAAATTCACTGAATGGATGTAGTCACAGACTTCTGCCTGATATGATTGAAGTAGGAAGTTTTATCGGAATGGCTGCCATGACGGGTTCAGAAATAACCATTAAAAATGCAGCGTACCATGAGTTGGGCATCATTCCCGACAGTTTTCGAAGAATGGGAATAAAACTGGAGCAAAAGGGGGATGATATTTTCATTCCTCAACAAGACTCTTACACCATCGAATCTTTTATTGACGGTTCCATCATGACTATAGCCGATGCTCCCTGGCCCGGCCTTACACCCGACTTGCTGAGCGTATTTCTTGTCGTTGCCACCAAAGCAATCGGTAGTGTGCTTATTCACCAAAAGATGTTCGAAAGTCGTCTTTTCTTTGTTGACAAACTGATAGATATGGGAGCACAAATTATACTTTGTGACCCTCACCGCGCCACCGTTATCGGTCAGGGAAATAATCTGCATCTGCGGGCTGCCCGAATGAGTTCGCCGGATATCCGCGCGGGCATCGCGTTGCTTATTGCAGCTTTGGCGGCTTCAGGCACCAGCATCATTGAAAACATCGAACAAATTGACCGCGGATATCAGAATATTGACGGACGATTGAATGCATTGGGAGCTAAAATAACGAGAATTTGATGCCTGACAGCTACAAAACCATAGTAAAATTATCGGAAGGAATTTACAAAGAAAAAGGAAGTAAGTTCCTTTCTTTTGCTATTCCGGCTACAAGCGTGGAGGAAGTAAAGCTGATATTGGAGGAATACCGTAAAAGATTTTACGATGCCCGGCATGTTTGCTATGCTTATATGCTTGGCGCCGGTAGAAATGAATTCAGAGCCAACGATGACGGCGAACCTTCAGGAACTGCCGGCAGACCAATTCTGGGACAGATTAATTCCTTTGAACTTACCAACATCCTGGTCATTGTGGCTCGCTATTTCGGAGGAATCTTACTCGGCACCGGCGGATTAATTACGGCCTACAAGGAAGCCGCTAAAGATGCACTCGCTCAGGCGGAAGTATTGGAAAAAACCGTTAAAATCCGTTTCAAAATTGAATTTGGTTACGAACTGATGAATGACGTGTTGCGGATTTTCAAAGATTTTGAGCCTGAAATTATAAGTACTGAACTACAATACACTTGCCGGTACGAAGTGGACGTCCCGAAAGCACAAGCAGATCAATTTTTTAAAAAAACTAACAGCATTTTCGGGGTAAATATTACAAAGACTGATGATGCATAAAAATTTTTGATAGAACTTTCACGTTCAATCTTTTGTTTGACTGAAAAGAGAAAACTTAAAAGAAAAAAAACATGAAAGTAGAAATCTGGAGCGACTTAGCTTGTCCATTTTGCTATATCGGAAAGCGTCATTTTGAAAAAGCATTATCGCAATTTTCTGACAAAAAACAAGTAAAAATAGAATGGAAATCCTATATTCTTGATCCTGAATACGTTTATAATCCCGAAAATCCCGAAACTGAAGTAGATTACATAGCCGGGCGCAAAGGAATTTCCAGGGAAGAAGCTCAGCAAATGTTTGCAAGCATCACCCGGATGGCATCAATGGCAGGTCTGACCTACGACTTTGATAAAGTGAAAGCTGCCAATACGTTAGATGCACATAAAATCATTCAACTGGCCAAAGAAAAAAATCTGGGCGATGCGGCTGAAGAACGGTTTTTTCAGGCTTTTTTCGTTAACGGTGAGAATATCAACGAAAAAGAAACGTTGGTGAAAATAGCCCGTGAAATCGGCTTAACCGAAAGCGAAGCAACCGAAGCACTTACAAACGACAAATATGCTTACGAAGTAAACAACGACATCCGGGAAGCCGGTCAAATCGGTGTCAGGGGAGTTCCATTCTTTGTTTTTGACCGTAAATACGGTGTTTCGGGAGCACAATCGTCAGATACATTTCTGCAGACACTCGAAAAATCATTCAACGAATGGAAAAAAGCCAATCCACTAACTCCAATAAAAAATTTGGCCGAAGGGAGCACGTGTGATTTAGATGGAAATTGCAACTAAACTGAAATTTACCGGTTTAACAGCCGTTTTTTTTGATCTCATCCGCTGTTTTTTTTACTCATAATCGTTGATTATTTTCAAAAAAATCATGTATCTTTGCATAACCCGTTATGATTAAAAAAAGTATTCAATACTACACGTTCGTTTGCAACTTTCAGCTATCAAGTTGCACAGAAAAAATATCCCGTAATATCTTCAAACCAATATAATCTGAATAAGTTATGTTGGTTTTTTTATATATTTCAAAAGCGACAAAAACAAACTAGAAATCTTCCTTTCGGGGAGCTTGCCTGCCGCATGCAGGAATCAGAAGGGCATATGAAAAACCGCAGTCTTGTATCCATAAGCGATTACAGTAAAAAGGAAATACTTGAAATACTGCATACAGCAGCTGATTTTGAAGCAAATCCAAATCGCAAAACATTGGATGGCAAAGTGATAGCAACACTTTTTTTTGAGCCATCCACCCGTACCCGTTTGAGTTTCGAAACAGCTGTAAACCGTCTCGGCGGACGAATCATTGGCTTTTCTGACTCCACTACAACCAGTTCGGTGAAAGGTGAAACCCTTCATGACACTATCCGGATGGTAAGCAGTTACGCCGATGCAATCGTGATGCGACATCCGCTCGAAGGAGCCGCCCGCTACGCGTCCGAAATTTCGCCCGTACCCATCATTAATGCCGGCGACGGAGCCAATCAGCACCCATCACAAACGTTGCTCGATCTTTACTCCATACTCAAAACTCAGGGTACACTCGAAAACCTGAAAATATCTCTGGTAGGCGATTTGAAATATGGGAGAACGGTTCATTCGCTCATTATGGCCATGTCACACTTCAAACCGGCTTTCCGCTTCATTGCACCCGAAGAGCTGAAAATGCCGGATGAATACAAAGTATTTTGCCGAAGAAACAAAATTCCGTTTGAGGAAAAAACAGAACTGACCGGCAACTTTGACGATGCAGACATTCTATACATCACACGTGTTCAGAAAGAGCGTTTTCTTGATTTGATAGAATTTGAGCGCGTGAAAAACGTATACACCCTGAAAAACAGCATGTTGGATAACACCAAGCCCAATCTGAGAATTATGCATCCGCTTCCGCGCGTTAACGAAATTGATCAGGATGTAGACGCAAGCCCTAAAGCTTACTATTTTCAGCAGGCACAAAACGGACTATATGTCAGACAGGCTATTGTGAGCAAGGTAATTAACCCCGACTCTGCCACCTAACCCCCTAAAACGGGAGTATTAGTGGAGTAAGTGACTTTTATCTGAAACCTGAAGATTGATATATTCAAGTTTCTAAACTAATTAATAATTTCGATAAACGCTCTTAAATTTCCCCTTCAGGGGGGGGGGTTAGGGGCAGGTCATTATTGCAAATATGAAACATTTACAAGTAGCAGCATTGAGCAACGGAACCGTGATTGACCACATTCCGGCTAATAAGTTATTCAAGGTATTTTCACTTTTGAATTTAGAGAACTGTAAAGAAACAATCACCGTAGGGAATAATCTGAACAGCGAAACTGTTGGAAAAAAGGGAATAATAAAGATTTCAGAACGTATTTTTTCGGAAGATGAAACCAATAAGATAGCACTTATTGCTCCAAAAGCAAAAATCAACATTATACAGAACTACGAGGTAATTGAAAAACGACTGCTTTCGCTACCCGACGAGGTTCGTGAAATAGTTCAATGCCTGAATCCGGCCTGTATCACCAATCATCAGCCGGTTCATACCTGGTTTCATGTGACCACTGAAGAGAATGAAACCCGTCTGAAATGCCATTACTGTGAACGGGAAGTGAAACTGGAGGAAATTAAGCTTGCCCCCTAACCCACTAAAGGGGATATTGGTTTAATTGATTAATTGTATGCAACATTATATGATAAAACGAAACTCACAAAAAACAACGAATCACGTCTTACCTACTGCCAAACTCTCCCTTCAGAGTGTTGAGGGGTCGGCTCGGACTTTTCTATCCTGGAAACCCGGCACGCTGATATATCCGCTTCCGGCAGTAATGATATCGTGCGGCGAAACGGAAGAAGAATACAACATACTGACTGTGAGCTGGGTAGGCACTATTTGTACCAATCCGCCCATGTGCTATATTTCTATCCGACCAGAAAGGCATTCCTACGAAATAATAAAACGAACCGGTGAATTTGTTATCAATCTGACCAACGAAGAGCTGGCGCGGGCTACCGATTGGTGTGGTGTAAGAAGCGGAAAAGATTATAACAAATTTGCTGAAATGAAACTTACACCTGTGAAAGCAGAAAAAATCAACGCTCCGATAATAGCAGAAGCGCCGCTTTGCATCGAGTGTAAAGTTAAAGAAATCATTCCATTAGGTTCGCATGACATGTTTATTTCCGAAGTGGTCAATGTTCAGGCAAATTCCAAATACATTGATAATAAGACGGATACATTTGATTTAGCAAAAGCAAAACTAATTGCCTACTCCCACGGACATTATTATAAATTGGGTGAAGAAATAGGCCGTTTCGGGTGGACAGTGAGGAAGAAAAAAGTCTGAACTTTTTTTACAGGATTTTTTTGATAAATTTGAGAAAAAAAATTAAATATAATTGTTTATGAAAAGAGACACACAAATTTTTGACATTATCAAACGCGAAAAAGAGCGTCAGATGAAAGGAATAGAGCTTATAGCTTCTGAAAACTTTGTAAGTGATCAGGTGATGGAAGCAATGGGTTCTGTTTTAACAAATAAATACGCCGAAGGATATCCCGGCAAACGTTATTACGGCGGTTGCGAAGTGGTAGACGAGAGTGAGCAACTGGCCATCGACCGCATTAAACAAATTTTCGGTGCAGAATGGGCTAATGTGCAACCACACTCAGGGGCCCAAGCCAATATGGCGGTATTCCTGGCTTGCCTGAATCCCGGCGATAAGTTTCTGGGGCTGAATTTGGCTCACGGTGGACACCTGTCGCACGGATCGCCTGTCAACAGTTCAGGAATTCTTTATAAAGCGCTGGAATACAACGTCAAAGAAGAAACCGGACGCGTGGATTACGACCAGATGGAAGAAGTAGCCCTGCGCGAACGTCCGAAACTGATTATAGGCGGTGGTTCAGCTTACTCCCGTGAATGGGATTACAGGCGTATGCGCGAAATTGCCGATAAAATCGAAGCTATTCTGATGATAGATATGGCACACCCTGCCGGATTGATAGCTGCCGGACTTCTGGAAAATCCGGTAAAATTTGCTCATATTGTCACATCTACTACCCATAAAACACTTCGCGGACCGCGCGGTGGAATTATTCTGCTGGGCAAAGATTTTCCGAATCCATGGGGTAAAACCACTCCTAAAGGCGAAGTAAAAATGATGTCGGCACTGTTGGACTCAGCTGTTTTCCCCGGAATTCAGGGTGGCCCGCTCGAACATGTGATAGCCGCCAAAGCAGTCTCGTTCGGTGAGTGTCTTCAACCCGAATACAAAGAATATCAGATTCAGGTAAAGAAAAATGCAGCTGCACTAGCTGAAGCATTGATTAAACGTGGCTTTAAGATTATTTCAGGAGGAACAGAAAATCACTCCATGCTGGTAGATTTGCGTTCCAAATATCCTGATTTAACCGGCAAAATAGCCGAAAAAATACTGGTAGAAGCCGATATTACCTGCAACAAAAACATGGTTCCATTTGATAGTCGCTCTGCATTTCAGACTTCCGGAATTCGTCTCGGCACTCCAGCCATCACTACCCGCGGTGCCAAAGAACCTTTGATGGAAGAAATAGCCGAAATGATAGAAATAGTACTTTCGAATGTGGAAAATCCTGCTGTCATTCAATCGGTTAAAGAAAGAGTAAATAAAACCATGGAGAAATATCCGTTGTTTGGATATTAACTGCCCCACCAATCCTCCACGGAGGGAGGCTTATTGACTGCAAATGAAGAATACAAATGAAATAATTTCTAATTCCGAAAAATCCTTCTTTGGAGGTGTTATAGAGGATTCTGTCTTCACATTATCCGAACATACCGACACGACTACTTTTTATGGAATAAATAACAGTAATATTCAGTTACTGAGAAATTTACATCCCAACATCCGGATAGTAGCCCGCGGGCATGTGATTAAAATAAGCGGTAGCGAGGCAGAAATAGAGCAATTCAAAAATAATCTGGGTAAATTAGAGTTATATTCGCTGAATAACAATAATCTGACAGAAGAGAATATTATAGGCATAGTAAAAGGGGAACAGCAAACTGAAGTAACTTTTGAAAATCTGATACTCCATGGTGTAAACGGAAAATCCATCATGGCGCGTACAAAAAATCAACAAAAGCTGGTGAAGGATTTTGAAACGAATGATTTGCTGTTTGCTATCGGACCGGCAGGATCGGGAAAAACCTATACAGCCATTGCGCTGGCAGTGAGAGCTTTGAAAAATCGCGAAAAAAAGAAAATCATTTTGAGCCGTCCGGCAGTAGAAGCCGGTGAAAAACTCGGTTTTCTGCCGGGTGATATGAAAGAAAAAATCGATCCGTACCTGCAACCACTTTATGATGCGCTTCAGGACATGCTGCCCACTGTCAAACTAAAAGAATACATGGAAAACGGCACCATTCAGATTGCACCGCTGGCATTCATGCGAGGACGTACGCTGAGCGATGCGGTAGTTATTCTCGACGAAGCTCAGAATTCTACTTCGATGCAGATAAAAATGTTTCTTACACGCATGGGTCTTAATACCAAAATGATAGTTACCGGGGATATCACTCAGATTGACTTACCGGCACAGCAAAAATCAGGTTTAATTGATGCACTTGAAGTCCTGAAAAGCATAAAAGGAATTGCTAAAATTGAATTTGACAAAGGGGATATAGTTCGCCACAAGTTGGTTCAACGGATAGTGGAGGCCTATGAAAAAGCTGCCCCCCGTCCCCCTAAAAGGGGAGTTTAATCCCATATCAAATTGTTTTTTATACAAAATAGATATTCAAAAATAAAATCAATCTAATTTAATGCTTTCCAATTCCCCCTTTAGGGGGTTAGGGGGCAAATATATTTATGAACGCACTTACAAAAACCGATTTCCATTTCGATGGACAAACAAATGTATATCACGGCAAAGTTCGTGATGTGTATACTGTAAAAAATGATTTACTTGTAATGGTTGCTACCGACCGTATTTCTGCATTTGACGTAGTGCTGCCCAAAGGCATACCGTACAAAGGCCAGATGCTCAATCAGATAGCAGCCCGATTTCTGGATGCTACCGTCGATATCGTTCCAAACTGGAAACTGACCACACCCGACCCTATGGTTACAGTGGGACTTCGCTGTGAGGGATTTGCGGTGGAAATGATAGTACGGGGATACCTGTGCGGGAGTGCATGGCGTACTTACAAAAGCGGTGTGCGCGAAATTTGCGGAGTGAAAATTCCGGATGGAATGTGCGAAAACGAAAAATTTCCGACTCCGATAGTAACTCCTACTACTAAAGCTGCACAAGGGCTACACGACGAGGACATTTCGAAGGAAGAAATCCTGAAACAAGGCCTGGCAACACCCGAAGAATACGCTCTGCTGGAAAAATATACACTCGATTTATTCGAGCGGGGCACCAGAATGGCTGCTGAACGAGGTTTGATATTGGTTGATACCAAATATGAATTCGGGAAACGGGATGGAAAAATCTATCTGATGGACGAAATTCACACGCCCGACAGTTCGCGTTATTTTTACGCCGATGGTTACGAAGAACGATTTGCAAAAGGCGAACCTCAGAAACAACTTTCAAAAGAATTTGTACGTGAATGGCTTATGGACAATGGGTTTCAGGGAAAGTCCGGTCAGCAGGTTCCGGAAATGACCGACGAAATAGTGAAAGGCATAAGTGACCGCTATATAGAGCTGTTCGAAAACATTACCGGCAGCAAATTTGATAAAGCAGAAGCCAGCGATGTGGCCTCACGAATTGATAAAAACGTTTCGGAATATCTGAAGACTATTTGAGAATTGCACGTTACAAACATACCTGCTGTCAGCTTTCCTACGGTGGAAGGCTGGCAGTTTTCTTCTCAGCTATCCTTATTTGCGGTTTATTTCTCCATTCTCAGTAAGAAAATCTCCATCATTTGTTTTTGTATTATTAATTATACTTAATTTCCGAAAATAACAACCTGCATCAAACCATTTCTTTAAGGCAATTACACTACTTTTGCACAATTATTTAAATCAATTATGCAAAAAGCTTCAATTACACTGCTACTAGCAGTTGTGTGTATATTTTCAACCTTCTCTCAGGTTCCAAATTCAGCATCCTTTTTCAATATCAAAGGTACAGTT
>JAGPGR010000269.1 GCA_018055865.1 Paludibacteraceae bacterium
GCTTCGTTAGCCAGGTCAGCAAAATAACGGGCTACGTGCTCAAACGAAAAATGTGCCGTAGTTACTTCAGTTAAGTCTATCTCAGGAGATATTAACCAGTCTTCATTGGCTACGTTCAACCGGGTGACACTCACATATCCGGTCATGAAAGCATATCCTCTTGAGTCACCCACCCATGCTTGCTCTCCTGTTACGCTCTGCGTAGTAAAATCTCCAAGCGTTCCATCGGCAAATGTTTGTGAATAAATAACCTTTTGTGCATCGGGCGACTTAAGGTCAAAATCAGTTGCATTGGTACAGGCAGCAAATGCTGTAACCATAACAAACAACAGCATGTATATTAATTTCTTGTTCATTGAGTCTTTCTTTTAATCGTTATTTAGTATAATCTACAGAGGTAAGATAAGGTTCAAAGCCTTTTCCCAAATCGCCAAGAGTTCTCAGTGTAAGTTGATATACACCTGCTGCATCTGCGTAGTTTTTGTACCATCCGATTATCACAGTGATGTTGCCGCTATAATTGGAAGGCGGAATGGGCTTAGTGGCAAATTTGGCATATTCGCTGGTAGCCACGGCAATGTCACCGGTACCGTCACTGATATTCCGCAACTGAGGGTATCCTACTCCACCCGTGGATGGCGCAAAAATCATATTTTCGGCTGAGAGTGCTTTTTTGTTCCCGTCAAATCCGGTAAAATAAGCATTCTTAATGCAAACCAGTTTGTTTACCAATTTGGTATAATCTGCTGCTTTGATTTGTGCTATGGTCATTGTATCGGCTTTGATTCTGTCTGCCTGAGGCATTCCATAAGAGTGAACATGTTCATTAGCTGAAAACAGCGGCATTCTACCCGGTTCTATTCTGTAAACAGAGTCACCGTTGTATACGTTGATACGTTCTTTGTTGATATAAAGCGAACCAAGCTGAGGCGCCTGACCGTATTTGCCGATGTATAAATCATTGCAACGAATCCATACCTGTTGGCCCAGGGGATATATAGCTGATAATCCTGAAGCATCAATAGAAACTTTGAGGGCTTGTCCGTTTGGTTTATCCTCCTGAACCACAAAATACTTATACACATTGCCTTCAATGTCGGTAGAAGTAACAAATCCGCTTATAACCACGTCTGAGGCAGACTGAATGAGATCGGAAGTATAAAGTCCGGATTGACCCGTAGCGTCGGAATATGGATCTTTATTAGTCATAAATTCAGCTTTCAACTGCTCGATGGAGTAAGTTGTTTTCAACGAGTCTCCCATCAACTCGCTCACAGGAATTGCATCAAATTCCGTTTTATTACACGAAGTAAATATTGCGACCGGAATCATTAAATATATTAGAAACTTAATCTTCATTTTTTATCTTTTTTGAGTATTGATACTTAAAATCTAAATCCTAAATTCAGGAACATGTTGAATCCCCAGGCGTAGTAATATTTATTAGGGAATCTGTTGAGGTTTTCCATATCCAGCGATGTTTCGTCGAGCATAGGCATTCTGCCTTGCTGGAAACCACCTGTAACCATACTTGTATTATTCAGTATATTACTGAAGCTCAGATTGATATTCATGGAGCGTCGTTGTGGCAGATAAATCACTTTACCGATAGAAGCATCCAAAAGAAAGCCACTTTTCAGTTTTTCCTGAGTTCCCAGGATTCTTTTTGCCTCACCGGTTGCATCAGCATCATACATGGCTACATTGCTTGCAGTGAATCTGTTGGGTGCGAAATCCAGGTAATTATTGTCAAAATAGTTGAGCGTTACATCAGCAAACCACATTTTCGGATGAAAATAATCAATGGTAAAATTTGCAGCCAGTTGAGGCCCCGAATTGATTTTCAAATCTTTAGTCAGCACAGTTTCCTGTATATCCTCTTTTGATCCGTTTTCAAAACTCTTCACTCCTATGGCATCGTTGGTATAATGATAGTCGGCAAAAGTAGCTGCGGAAGTGATTGAAAAACTTCTGTTCAGTTTTACAGATAATCCGGCTTCTACTCCCTGATAAATTTTATCCGATTTCATCAGCATATGGTTGATAAAAGTGCGGAGTGCATCATCGTAGTACCCCAGATTTTCGGAAGTACCAAGCATGTGAGTACGGAAACCTGTAAAACGACCCCGAACTGCAGGAAATACGAATGAATAGTTCAAATCGTAGGATAAGATTTTTCGCGATTGCAGATAAGGAATACGATCGTCTTTGATACGTTCTGACACGTATGCACCGCTTGGAAGAGGTGCACGGGTTTCGGCCAGTACATTAGCATACATGCGGTTACGTCCGTTGATTTTGTAAGTGGCACCTGCTTTGAACGAAGGATCGACAAACCACCACACCTGACCTGGACCATAGGAATTTTCCGGAGCACGTCCGTTGCGCATGTATCCGTGACGACCAAACTGAGTATAAGTCAGTTGAGCTGCGTAGTAAATGTCGAGCTGTGTCAGGTTCCATTCGTTTTGGATAAATGCACTGCTGTGAATGATGTTAACGTCGTATTTATACCCGAACATGTCCCCTTTTTTAATCACTTTATCCGGATTATTCAGGTCATTCTGAATTTTATCCATATTCGGATTCGGGTCGATATTCAAATCGCGTTCAGCAAACTGGTCGATATCAATCCATTGATTTCCGCCAAGCAAATCGTCCATAGTTTTGTAATTAATGTCTTTAGCGTATTTGGCTTCAATTCCTGCTGTCAGGCGGAGTTTTGAATTGATCTGATTGGTATAGGTAGAATTAAGTGCCGTTTCCATAAGGTCGTTGTGTCGACGTTCCACGGCATATTTTGCAGTTCCGGTCGGATTAATCTGATTGTTTTTGTAATTGGCGAGATAAAGCGATTCCCAATCAATTTGAGATACTTTGTCATTCACCGGCTCTCCATTGTCAAAGCCCCATTCACGGCGTATCTGATCAGCTATCGTTTCGTCTGTTTGGAAACTTGGTAAATTCCGGTAATAATCCGGACGCGGATCGGGAGCATTGTAAAAACTGAGTGCCGAATTACTGTACATACTGTAATGGTAAGCTAATCCGGTGCGAAGTCGCTGCGATTCGCTTATTTTGAAATCGGAAGCAATAATGGCTGTCGGGTCAAAGCTTTTCACAATGCGCGAATTACGTTTTACCCCTTCCTGATATCCCCAGTATGAATTATAATAGATGGTTCCGGTCATGTCATACACTTCCTGAGTGGTAGCACTCTGCGAAGCACGTTTGGTAGGTGCTCCGTATGTGATTAGCGAAAGGCTGTGACGCGGAGTCAGCATTTTTTCGGCAGAAAGAAAAATTCCTGCTGAATTATAAAAAGTACCCTGAGCAATACCCTCGTCGGCCCAGCGAAATACTCCCGAGGCAGCAAACGCCCAACCATTAGGCATCAGGCCGGTAGCATAGGTAAGCTGACCACGTAATTTGTAGGCACGATTGCTGTAGGCTACACTGGCTCTGGTACCTGCTGCAAATGCGCTTGCGCGGTTCAGTATGTTGGTGTTGCCTCCCAGATTGCCGTAGCTGAATGAATTAGCTTCAGAACCCATCACTACGTCTTTATTTCGGTTGGCATCGTTC
>JAGPGR010000270.1 GCA_018055865.1 Paludibacteraceae bacterium
CGGTAGGCGCAGGAGATGCTTTTACAGCGGGATTTGTGGCATCGTTGCTCAGAGGAAAAAGCATTCAGGAAGCACACGAAAGAGCTGTGGAAGTTTCCGCTTTTGTTTGTACCCAACATGGCGCCATGCCGGTTTTGCCCGATTCACTGATTCAATAAGTCAGTTAATATTCTGAAAATAAGAAACAAATCATATTGGTTGATTTGTTTCTTTTTGTAATTACAAATCTGTAAATTTGCCATTCTTTAATTATCAAACATCAAATGAAATTCACCCCGACTTTCCTCCTGCTGATACTGACTCTTTTTTTTCATTCCTGTAATGAAAAAAAGAAAGATTATATCATTGGCGTATCGCAATGCAGTGATGATGCCTGGCGTCATTCGATGAATGATGAGATGCAAAGAGAAGCTTCGTTCAGTGGAAATATTGATTTGCGAATTAAAACTGCTTATGACAATAATCAAAGACAAATTCGTGATATAGAGGAATTTATTGCTGATGGAGTTGATTTACTGATTGTTGCTCCCAATGAAGCTGCTCCGTTGACTCCGGTGATAGAAAAAGCGATGGATGAAGGAATTCCGGTAGTTCTGATTGACAGAAAAATCACATCCAATAAATACACGGCATTTGTAGGAGCCGATAATTTTCAGATTGGAAAAGAAGTTGGCGTTTATGCTTCCCAATTGCTTAACGGTAAAGGAAATATTGTCGAAATCCGGGGACTTAAAGGATCAACACCCGATTTGGATCGTCACAATGGATTTGTTAATTCACTAAGTAATTTTCCGGAAATCAAAATAGTATATGAAAGCGATGGTGCCTGGCTGCGGAGTGAGGCAAATAAACGGATGTCGGAAGCGTTGAACAAAGTTCAATCCATTGACCTGGTGTTTGCACATAATGATGAAATGGCCATCGGGGTTTACGAAGCATTCAATGTGGTAAATAACATAAAGAAACCTATCATTTTGGGTATCGATGCTTTGCCGGGAACTGACGGTGGGATCGAAAGGGTACTGAATGGTTCGATAGACGCTACTTTCATATATCCTACCGGTGGTGAAAAAGTCATCCAAACAGCACTGCAAATACTGAATAAGGAACCATTCACCCGTGAGAATATGCTTTATACGGCAGTAGTTGATAAAATCAATGCACGTGTGTTGAAATTACAAACCGATCAGATAATCCAACTTCAGAATCGAATCAGTAAACTCAATGAAATACTGAGTATTAACTTATCACAATACGCAACTCAACGAATGATGCTATTAACTTCATTGGTAGTTTCGGGTGTGATATTAATGTTGCTGATACTGCTTTTCAGATCATACCGGCATAAAAACAGGATCAATACTGAACTGGAGAAGACGAATATTGAAATCAACCGCCAGAAAGAAGTGCTTTCCGAACAGCGTGATCAGCTTGTTACACTTTCAAAAAATATGGAAGACGCCACACAGGCAAAACTGGTATTTTTCACCAATATTTCTCACGAATTCCGTACTCCGCTCACGCTTATCAGCGGTCCGCTGGACAACATTGCCACGAATGAAAAACTATCTGCCGAAGGTAAAAAAATGGTTCGGTTGATGAAAAGAAACGTACATATATTGCTAAAACTCATCGACCAGATTATCGAATTCAGAAGGTACGAAAACGGGAAGATGCAAATGTATTTCACATACAACGACCTGAAAATTTTTGTTGGAAAAATCTGCGGTTCTTTCGCAGTGATGAGCAAACGCAAACGGATTCATCTTAAGTTTGTGGTTGATAATGAAGATTTTATGGTTTGGTTTGATACAGACAAAGTGGAAAAAATTTGCTACAACCTCATATCAAATGCCATCAAATTCACTCCGGAAAATGGCAGTGTGACTGTCCGTCTCTCAAAAGAAGTTGTCAACGAAGAAGACTTTGCTCAAATCACGGTTACAGATACAGGTATTGGCATTTCCGATGAACATATATCAGAAGTTTTCGGTCGGTTTTTCAGAGTTGACAACAGTTTGGCCGGCTCCGGAATCGGATTAGCGCTCACCAAAGCATTGGTAGAACAGCACAACGGCAGCATCGGTGTAGAAAGTACCATCGGCAAAGGAAGCACATTTCATTTTTCTATTCCATTCAAACAAAAGAATATTTCGGTAACCGAACAATATCCGGTATTGCAGGTTAGTAATGTGAATTTTGACGATATTTTTTTAACTGATTTAGAAGATGACATTGTAACAGAGGAAGAACAACACGAACAAAGTGGTAAGCAACGCATTCTGATTGTTGAGGACAATTATGATGTACGAAATTATGTAAAATCGATCCTTCAGGGAAATTACAACATTGTAGAAGCTTCGAACGGGAAAGACGGACTCCTCAAAGCATTGAAAACTGTTCCTGATTTGATCATCAGCGATGTAATGATGGATGGAATGAACGGCTTCGAACTTTGCAAAGCGGTGAAAGAGAACATCAATACCAGCCACATTCCGGTAGTACTATTAACAGCCTATGCCCTCGACGAACAACGCGTTACCGGTTTTGAAAGTGGTGCAGATGCTTATATACCTAAGCCTTTCAACGAGGAACTGCTTAAAATACGGATAAGAAAACTCCTTGAAAACAGAGAGAAATTAAAAGAATTCTTTAAGAAGAATTTGACTTTCGGAGAAAAAAAAGAAAGCTTAACTGAAATAGATAAAACGCTGATAAGCAAATTCAGGGCTACAGTTGAGGAAAATCTTTCCGACAGCGAGTTAAGTGTTGATGTTATTGGCCAGGAATTGGGGATGTCACGTGTGCAGCTTTACCGAAAGATAAAATCGCTGACCAACTATGCACCCAATGAGCTGGTGAGAAACATACGCTTAAAAAAAGCAGAACATTTAATCTTAAGTTCGAATAAAAATATTTCGGAGATTGCTTACGAAACCGGGTTTTCATCCCCATCCTACTTTTCAAAATGTTTTAAGGAATACTTCAACGAAAGCCCTACCGATTTTGTGAGCAGGGTGAAAGGGTAAAATTGTAAAAAAAAAGTTCGATATTCATCCCCCATACTCCTCAATCTTCACCTCCAACGGCTTTGCCAAAAATTCACTGCCGTATTTAAGCTCGCGGAGAACTACTCTGGCTGCATAGCGGTAATTTTCATTCTTGTGTGGTGTGAAAGTTCTTGATTTCAGTTCCGATGAGCAAGGCACGAATCAATATCAGCGCCGGCAGAGGCTAATGAACTTTTTCGGGCTAAGGTTAAAAATTTTACCGAAATTTTCTACTTTAAGCGAGATGAAATCACTACTTTTGTAATCAAACCTGGAATCTTGTTTCTTTATTATGACTGACTGGTTGTTAGCTATAAAGACACACCATTTAAAGGTTTTCTCCAAACAACGAGACAGTTATATTGCTGAAAATAAAAAGATTATATTGCTGTACAACTTCTCTCGTGTACTACAAATATTGTGTTTTATGAAAATTAGATTTTACCTGCTGACTTTATTTTTTCCGGCTTTGAATGGATTAATTTCTCCGGTTATTGCTGAAAAAAGAAACATGGAGTAC
>JAGPGR010000033.1 GCA_018055865.1 Paludibacteraceae bacterium
CTTGTGTCTTGTGCTGCATTTTTATCTTTCAATGCTTGAATTTCAAGTTTAATTGCATCAATTTGACCTTGCAACACGATATCTTTAGCTTCAAGATCTCCAAGTCTCTTAGCAATATTCAAAGCTTCCAATGCTTTTAATCTGGCGTCAACTGCATTCAGATCTACAATTAATTTTGCAATAGCTGTTGCGTTGTCGTTGATTTTTTTAAGTTGGTCAGCAAGCTGAGTTTTGATATCTTCAATAACAACAGATTTACCGTTTTGAATATTCAGGATACCTTCAACAATAGCAAGACGAGCATTTGTTTGTGCTACTAAGTCTGCAATTTCTTTGTCTTTTGCATCAAGTCTTTTAATTGCGTCATCTACTTTTGTACCTAACAGATTCAATTTGTTGGTCAAATCTCCTACGCTTCCTTCGAGTGCTGTTACTTTTGCACCAAGAGCAGTAAGCGTACCTTCAATAGTTACGAACTTAGCATTAATTACTGTTTCAAGAGCTGTCAATTCAGCTTTTGTTGCAGCAGCGTTTACTTTAGTAGTAAGTGCAGCAAGATCGGCAGTAACAGTTGTTTTGTAAGCATTGAATGCTTCCAATGTCACAACTTTGCTCATGATGTCATCTTTTGCTGCAGCAATAGCAGCAGCCACTTCTGCATCGGTAGCACCTGTTTGTTCCAGCGTAGTTACTCTGCCTTTCAAAGTAGTAATCTCTGTGTTAAGTGCTGCAATTTGAGTTTCTAAAGCACTTTTCGTTGCATTGTTGAGGGCTGTTAATTCAGTCTTCAAACCATTAAGATCTGTGTTCAATTCGTCAATTTCCGAATCGTAAGATTTACAACCTGTAAATGTTACAAGCGAAAGAGCCATAACCATAGCAAATACCCTGGTCAGGCTTTTCAATTTAATCTGAAATACTTTTTTCATAAATTTTTTTTTTGATAATTAATTTTTTTTTTATAGTTGCTATTTTGTTACTGGATCATAATACAGTAAAAGATCCGACAGCCAAACTGACTGAGGAAATCAATTAATCGATTAGATTTTCTTCATAAATTATTCGTTTTAGATATTTACTATTTTTTTTGACTTATATGTTAAAAACTTTACAAAATTGCTAATAATATTTTATTAATACAACTTTTCAGCACATTTTTTTTGAATTTCAGATAAATTATAACGCTAAACGGGTCAAAACAAGCTAAAACTCATACTAAAACTGAACTACTTTGTCAAAGATGAAAATAAAGAGTCAGAAATATATCGCCTTGATTAGGGTACTTTGACAAAGTATTTAAATGCAAAGATATAATAATCAAATGGATTTCAAAACAATTTACGATTTTTTTTATAAAATAAGATAAATTGTCATTTCACTGAAACATATCCGGTATAGAGAAACGTAATCAGTATCAAAAAATTATTCTATTTCCGGTAAAAATGTAAACTGTGTCAAATTGCTTTATGACGGCTTTAACGCCGACATGCACGAAAAAGTCTGGCAAATTTATACTATTTTTTTCAAATTGCAAGTTTTTTATGAAATATTTCTGCATTTAACATGCCTGAAAAAGTTTTTTTGGTCTAAATACACCATTTTTTGTAAAAAACTAACTGATTCCGGAATCAAAACATCCATTTTGGGCGGAAATGTTCTACGGAGAAATTAACAACAAAAATCATTCCGTAATATTATTAAATATAAACTTTTTTTGACATTCGTATAAACATCAAGCCATCTTGTAGCTTTATAATATTAATAGTATACTTTTCATTGATTTCATAGCGTTGGTAGCTTTATAAAAGATCCTGCTTTATTATTTCATCCTGTGAGGACCGGAGTCAATCATCTGAGTTATGTTTCAGAACCAATTGAACGGAAAAACGAGAATTATAAATAAAAACACTAATTTTGTCATCCTAAAAACAACTCTTCGGAAAGGAAGATAATTGAAATTACAGGATTATACGAAATAATAACACCTGAAATGGAATATGGTTTATCATCCGGCATGAATTTTACAAAAATGAAAAGATCAGATATTTACTTTAGTTTACTGATATTGTCACTGTCGGCTGCTCTGACCGCCGGCTGTGATGTTGATTCTCCTGAAGCAACCATTTCTTTCGAAAAAAAATCCTCCATGCCGGGCAACGGTCGCGCTTCGGCGGTGGCTTTCGCGGTGGGAGGCAAAGGGTATATGGCACTCGGCAGAAATGCAAACCACAAACAGCTCAACGACTGTTGGGAATACAACCCTTCCACCGATACCTGGCAGCAAAAATCATCATTTCCGGGAATTCCCCGGGTAAAAGCCACTGCAGTAGTCCTGAACAGCAAAGCATACATTGGTCTGGGTCACAACAACGACTCGGCTGTTTATAATCCGGCTTCCTGCCTGAGGGATTTCTGGGAATACACACCCGCAACCGACACCTGGAGGCAACTTACCGATTTTCCGAGCAATTTTACAGATGCGTGCACTGCTTTCGCTCACAACAATGAAATATATGTGGGCAACGGATTCAGCGAGTCGGGCTATGGTGGTCAGCTTTGGAAATACCTGCCGCAAGAGAATAAGTGGATAAGGTTGAACGATTTCAAAGGGAAGTCGCGGTTTGGAGGAGTAGTATGCTCTGACGATAAGCGTATTTTATTTGGAACCGGCTTCAGAATCGGAAACCGCAACGACTGGTGGGAATATCGTCCGCAGTCGGACAGCTGGGCAGAGCTTCAGGCTATGCCTGACAATGGGAGGGTGAATGCCGTGGCGCTTGCTGTCGGCAATCGATATTTTGTTGCCACCGGCCGGCATTTTGGCGGAAATATTGGCAGAGGGCATGTCAAATCCGATCTGCAGGAATACAATCCCGACTCCGATAGCTGGCGCAAAGCCGGTGAACTGCCCGTAGGAGCCCGCGAAAACGCTGTCGCATTTGTCATCGACGGGTGCGGTTATATCGGATTGGGTGAAAATGACGAAAAAGTGCTGAACGATTTCTGGAGCTTCAAACCTTAATACGACAAAAATGAGCTACTATTCAACAATAAATCAATCAAAAAGCAGTTTTTTGAAGTTGTTTTTTCTGAAAATATTTTTCTTTCTGTCGCTGATTGCTTTTCCGCAAACTGACACAATCAGGTACGAAGCTGGTATTACCGATATAGCTTCCTCGGGTGAATTTGCTCCATTCTGGCTGCACCACAACCAATATGGAAAAATTGCTTCATCGCCCATGAGCGGCACGATATGGGGAGCCATTGCAAAGGAATTTGACAAGCCCCACAGGCTGTTCGACTATGGATTCAAAGCCCATGCGCTGGTGCGCTATGACAGCAATAAAAATTCAGCTGTTTTTTTTCATCAGCTTTACGCAAAAGCCCGTTTCTCGGTTTTCAATCTGATGGTAGGCTCCGGAGAACAGCATTTCGGCAATCAGGACTCTACTCTATCTTCCGGAGGATTGCTTTTTTCGAAAAACACCCGTCCGATGCCCGAAATTTCGGCAGGAATCGAACGGTTTACTCCTCTTCCGTTTACCGGAGGTTTTCTGGAAATAAAAGGCAGTATAAGACATGGCTGGAATACCGATAATATTTATACACAAGGAATGTTGCTGCATCACAAATTCGGGTATGCACGCATCGGCGGGAGACTCCCGGTTCACTTTGAATACGGACTTCAGCACGCAGCACAGTGGGGAGGCACAGATCCGCTCAACGGACCCCTTCCGGATGGATTAAAGAATTTTACCCGGGTTTTCAGGGCGCAATCGGGCGATGAAAATGCCTCCCGGAGCGATCAGATTAATGTACTCGGCAATCACATCATTTCTCAGAGTCTTAAGGTGGAACTGGAGGCTGCCGGATGGAAGCTCAGCGGTTACTGGCAAAACCTATCGGAAGATCCTCCCGTGATGTTCATTGCTGCCAACAGCATGAACAAACCGGACGGGCTTTGGGGTATTTCCCTGAAAAACAGGTCGTTTCCGTACATAAAAGGAATTTTATATGAGTTGCTGAACACGACCGACCAGTCGGGACCGTATCACGATAAAGATGGGTTGATTTACGGTGGTGCCGACGGCTATTTTGGCGGTTCGTACCCCGAAGGGTGGAGCTATTACTCGCGCACCATCGGCACTCCTTTTATCACTTCGCCGCTTTACAACACAAACAAAGTTCTTCATACTCAAAACAACCGGGTTCGTTTACATCATTTAGGCATGGAAGGCAATATAAAGGGTTTTGAATACCGGGCACTGGCCTCATTCAGCAGGAATTACGGCACACTGGGATCACAGGTTAATCTTCCGCAGAAATCTATTTTGCTGGAAATAAACAAACACGTGGACTGGTTGTCGGGTTTCGATTTGAGCTTATCGGCTGCCGGTGATTGGGGAAAATATTACGGAAATTCGCAGGGTGTGCTCTTTTCGATACGAAAAAAAGGAATTCTGATGGATTATTGAAAACTCTGCCAGATAAACGTGTCCAACCGCCTGAGGCGGTTGGACACGTAAAACTACAATCCATCCATCATATATCGCACTTACCGAAAAGTTCCTTTCAGAGCTTGTCCGACAACCTGGATTAGGATTTAGGGGTGATTTAATGTTCCTCGTTCCTTTTCTGCACGTTGTAGAATATTTTCATCTGATTGCCCAATATTTTGGTAAATCCTTTCACATCATCGGCAGTCCAGGCTTTGTTTACTTCGCCGTATTCGCCGAAATCGGTTTTCATCAGATCAAAATCACTTTCCACGCCGACCAGTGTGTAGCTGTACGGACGGAGTTTGATAATCACCGTTCCGGTTACGTTTTGCTGTGAACTTTCGAGAAATTGCTCTATGTCGCGCATCACCGGTTCCAGGTATTGAGCTTCGTGGAGAAACATGCCGTACCAGTTGCCGAGCTGATCTTTCCAGTATTGCTGCCATTTGGTAAGGGTATGTTTTTCGAGCATTTTGTGGGCATTGATGATAAGCATGGGAGCAGCCGCTTCAAAACCCACCCGTCCTTTGATTCCTATAATGGTATCGCCGATGTGCATATCGCGTCCAATTCCGAATTTGTTGGCAATATCCTCCAGTTTATTGATCAGATGGATTTTATCATCCGAGATTTCTCTGTTTATCGAAGTTATTTCGCCTTTAGCGAATCCAATCGTTACAGTTTCTTCTTCTTTTTTTACTACCTGACTTGGATACGCTTCTTCCGGCAGCGTTTGTTCCGATTTCAAGGTTTCCTTACCTCCGATGGATGTTCCCCACAGTCCTTTATTAATGGAATATTCCATTTTTTTGAAATCGGCTGCGTACCCGTGCTTTTTCAGGTAGTTGATTTCATCTTCCCGGGTCAGGGTCATATCGCGTGTAGGCGTAAGGATTTTTATTTCAGGTGCCAGAATCTGAAAAGTAAGATCGAAGCGCACCTGGTCGTTTCCTGCACCTGTACTTCCGTGGGCTACATACTCAGCATTTATTTCCTTGGCAAAATTGATAATGGCAATGGCCTGAAAAATCCGCTCGGAACTCACCGAAATGGGGTATGTGCCGTTGCGCAGTACATTACCGAAAACCATGTATTTGATGCTTTTTTCATAATACTCCCGGGTAACATCAATGGCCACGTGTTTTACCGCACCCAACCGGTATGCTTTTTCTTCAATTACTTTCAGCTCCTCGTCGCTAAATCCACCGGTGTTGGCTACTGCTGTATATACATCATATCCTTTTTCTTCGGCTAAATATTTGGCACAAAAAGAAGTATCCAATCCGCCGCTGAATGCTAAAACTACTTTTTCTTTCATCTGATTATAATTTATATATCTGCCCCCTAACCCCCTAAAGGGGGAATATTGAGCGTCTATCATTTGTTGTAAGTTTTTTAATCATGCCCGTGTGTGTCAAAAATATTTTACTTGGACATGTGTGTTTCATCTGTTGTTTTTTTTTACATTTAGGTCACTTGAAACACGCCATTAAACATTCCCTTCCCGATAAATCGGGACAAGTCGTATGTCAAAAGTATGATGGCATGGCTGTTTCATCTTCTTATCACACTAATTTTTTCACACAATCACAACAAGTTAATCATCAGTTTGTTATTCTTTTTGATTTTACTTTTCTTTTTGGGGGAAACCACTTTTGCAGTTATTTTGGCCGGCTTCTTTACCGGTTTCACCACCAGCGAACTTACGCTGTTCTTTGATTTCTCCTCCTCTTTTTCTTTGTTCCACGTCGGATCAAAGAGCATTCCGGTACACAGGCAGTGTTTACGGCTGGTGCGTTGAAGAATATCGTAATTCACACAACTCTGACAGCCTTTCCAGAATGCCTCATCGTTAGTGAGCTCCGAGAAAGTTACCGGACGATATCCCAGATCCGAGTTGATTTTCATCACAGCCAAACCGGTAGTAAGACCAAAAATTTTGGCATCCGGATAGCGTTCGCGTGAAAGCTGAAATGCTTTTTGTTTGATTCGCTTGGCCAGGCCGTGTCCCCGGAAAGTATCCACAACAATAAGCCCCGAATTGGCAACAAATTTCTTTTGACCCCAGGTTTCAATATAACAAAATCCCGCAAAAACGCCCTCCTGAGTCAGAGCTATGATAGCCTTCCCTTCCTTGATTTTCAGCTCAATATATTCCGGCGTACGCCTGGCAATACCAGTACCGCGTACTTTAGCCGCTTCCTCAATGGTGGTAAGAATAATCTGAACATAAGGCAGATGACTTTCATCTGCCACTAAAATGGAGATTTCATCTACTTCGCTATTTTCTTTTTTCATCTTCAGCTCAACCTGCTTCTAATTCTTTTCATGAAAGATAAGGTTAATAACTTTCATTATTTCTTCGCGTGTCACTCCGTCGCGCGGAATGAGCAAAACGGTATCATCGCCCGCAATGGTACCAAGCACTTCGTTGCTCGCGCGGCTGTCGATGTCCCACGCAATGGCGCTGGCATATCCGGGTTTGGTTTTTACCAGAGCCAGATGACCTGAAAAATCGAGACTCAGCACAGCCCCGTGCGAAGTGAAATTAAGAGAACTCAGTTCATCTGAAATGGGTTTTATCTGAGGGGGCAATACGTATTTGTATGCACCATTGGACAACGGAGTTTTGGCTACTTTCATCACTTTCAAATCGCGCGATAGGGTAGCCTGGGTTACATCATACCCTTTTTCACGCAGTAGATCCAACAGTTCTTCCTGACTGCCCATTACCTGAAACCGAAGTATTTCGGATATCACACTTAAACGTTCTTTTTTATTTTTCATTTGTCAGTATATTTATAAAAAATTTCGGTGCAAATATACGAACTTTATGCAACACATTCCAAGTTTTTTGTATTAATTCTCAAGAAAAATAAATTATCCGAACATTTTTCGGCAACTCGCAGTTGCTTAAATTCCTTATTCAGAAATTCTTTGTATTTTTGTAATTTAAAAAGAACAAGAAGAAAATGAGTTTAGTTGAAAAAATAATTGCTGCCAAAAAAACGGCTTTTTCGTTCGAATTACTTCCTCCACTGAAAGGAAACGGCATCAGCGGGGTGTACAAAACGATCGATGCATTGCGTGAATTTGATCCCAAATACATTAATATTACCACGCATCGCTCCGAAATGATTTTCAGAGAAAATGAACAGGGACTTTATGAGCAGGTATCGGTACGCAAAAGACCCGGCACGGTAGCCGTAGCAGCTGCCATCAAAAATAAATACAACATTCCGGTAGTTCCGCACATCATTTGCAGCGGATTTACCAAAGAGGAAACCGAATACGTGCTGATAGACCTCAAATTTCTGGATATCAACGATTTGCTTCTGTTGCGCGGCGATAAAGCCAAATACGAAAAAGCATTCGTCGCCACCGGACACCGGCATGCCACCGAACTGCAGGAGCAGGTAAACCGGTTCAACGAAGGGTATTTTCTGGATGGTACGAAAATGAGGGTAATCGATCAGCCGTTTTCTTACGGAATGGCCTGCTATCCGGAGAAGCATGAAGAATCACCCAACATGGAAACAGAGCTCCACTGGGCCAAAAAGAAAGTGGACAACGGGGCAGAATACCTGGTAACTCAGATGTTTTTCGACAATCGAAAGTATTTTGATTTTGTGGCCAAATGCAGGGAAACCGGGATTGATGTGCCGATCATTCCGGGATTGAAACCTGTAACCTTTATGAATCAACTGACTGTTTTGCCCCAGATTTTCAAATCGGACATTCCGGAAGAATTTGCCCGCGAGCTCCGCAAATGCAAAACCGATGACGAAGCGGCTGAAGTAGGTGTGGAATGGTGCACCGAACAAGCCAGGGATCTGATTTCCCATAAAGTACCCAGCATTCACTTCTACAGCCTGATGGCTACAGAAAGCGTAAAAAGGGTAGCCCAACAAGTATATTAATCAAACTATCCTGTTATGTTTAAATTTTTATTCGGACTGATTTTCTTTTTTGTACTCCTGGTGTTGCTTGCAGGAGCGCTTGGGATTGGATTTCTACGTTCGATATTCGGTAGTGGCAAACAATCGTCGCATCGTTCGGATGATACAATCCGAACCTCTTCAAATCCTGATAAAGATAAGATTTTCGGCGATCACGAGGGAGAATATGTGGATTATGAAGAAATTAAAACCCCTGAAGCCCCTAAAGAGGACTTTAAAGAGAATGAAAAAGAGTAATCATAAGTATATTTAAGAATTCCCCTTTAAAGGTTAGGGGTAAAGTACCTCTCCAAAATATCTACTACACTGCTTCGGTAACTTCTGCCAAATAAATTAAGGTGCACGAGCAGGTAGTAAAGCTGATAAATATCAATTTGTTCCCTATAAAATTCGGGTTGTGGGATAATTTGATGATAGGAATCATAAAACTCTGCATCAAATCCGCCAAACAACCGCGACATGGCCACATCCACCATCGAATGTCCGTAGAAGACAGCCGGATCAATCAGATAAGGCGTTCCATCCACTGAAATCAGGTAATTTCCACCCCAAAGATCTCCGTGAAGCAATGCCGGCTTCACATCGCCGAAAAGCTGTCTGAAAACTTTCACTGCACTCTCCCCGGATGGAATTATTGCATCATTTAATGCATTATTTTTCTTTGCAAGCTCAAGCTGTGGCATAATGCGCTCGTCCCTGTAAAACTCCGCCCAATCGGCGTGCAATGCATTGAACTGAGGCAGACTACCGATAAAATTATCGGATGAAAAACCGAACTGATCGTTTGAGACAAGGTGCAATTTTGCCAAGTCTCGACCTAAGTGCATGAAGTCTTTTGCATTGGGTCGTCTGCTTTCAATGAAATCCATCAGCAAAAAAGCTTTCCCACCCAATTCGTCCACCAAATACACACGAGGAACAGAAATTGTTTTTGTATCCTCAATTGCCTGCAAACCTTGCTGCTCCGCCAGAAACATGGACCTGGCAAAAGATTTACTGTTTACTTTCAGGAAGAGCTTTTTATTTTGAGTTTCCAACATAAACGCAGATGAGATATCACCACCGGAAACAGGTCTGAAGGATTTGATTTCAGAGTTGATTTGCTCTGCAATATGCCTGATGATTTGTTCCATAACCAAACTTTTAATGTGAAATCGTAAAGGTAAAAAAGAAAAGGGATTTTTCCAAAAGAGCTACTCAATCACTTGAACTTGTTCCTAGCTCTCGTTCAAAGAGATTTAAAGCTTCAAAAAAATCCCCATAGCCAAAAAACTACAGGTCCGCTTATTCCTTTGAACAAAACAAACGACTTTTTTTAGTATTACCGAAGGGGAGTTACCCGATCAAATAGACTGCATCACCTTATCAAATTATCTTTTGTTTCACATATATAGCACATATATCACACATATATCACACATATATCACACATATATTACACATATATATGTGTAATATATGTTTTACATATCCAATTTATATCTTATTTTTAACCGGTAGATTATATAATCTGTATCGAACGAGATAAAGGTATGATCCGTAGAAATCCGGTTGAAAAGAACACGAAAAAAATACCATACCTGAGAAATAAAATGACGAAAAAAGCACACAAAAGGGATTTTTCCTAATTCCGGAAAAATCCCTTTTGTGTGCTTTGAAAACTCCTCTTGCGGAGGATTTAAGGGGGCATTATACTTTCCTATACACTTCGTCAAACGGCACTCTGAACCGCTCACCCCAAATGCCCCGATCACCTTTGCGAATGCCACAGGGGATGACCATGTTTATTTCAGCTGCGCAGGGCAGATTGAGCAGTTTTTTCACCCGCCGGCTGTCGAATCCTTCGAGCGGACAGGTGTCATAGCCTTGTTCTGCCATAGCTATCATAAATGTCTGCGCTGCCAGACCGCAGGTTTTATGAACCACTACACGCATATCGCTTTCTGAAACGGTAGTAGTCATGGGTCTGAAAAGGCTGATGGAAACAGCCAACATTTTTCTGAATAATCCGAGAATACCAAAAAAGCGGCTGTAAATGAAAGGAATCAAACGGTTGTAATAAAGCTGGCGGTCTTTCCATCGTTTTGCCTGCCGTTCGGGAGGACTATAGCGGACAATATTACCTTTTTCAAACTCCAGTATTGCTTTGGATCGTTTGCGGTGTAAATCCCGCCGGGTAACGAAAACCACCATTTGTTTGGCAGTTTCGGTAGCCCGCTGATCCAGGCAGGCATGCGACATCTTTTTCAGCATTTCCGGCTCGGTAATGTGATAAAATTCCCACAGTTGCATATTGGAGCTGTTGGGTGCCAGTGTTGCCAGTTCGATACAGTGCTTTACTTTTTCGGTGTCAAGTTCCTTTTCTTCGTCAAAAAAACGGACCGAACGACGAAAGTTCAGCGCTTCTTCAATATTCATATTCTAAATTTTTATTTATCGCATTCCGGCAATGCTTTCTTTCAGTGATGCAATTTTACTTTCGGCATCCGATAGTTTTTTGCGTTCATTATCCACTATTTCGGGTTTGGCATTTTGCACAAAGCGTTCGTTACTCAGTTTTTTCATCACCGATTGTATAAATCCTTCCAGGTAAGAAATTTCATCTTCCATTTTCCGGATTTCATCCTCCGCATTTATCAAGCTGCCCATCGGAACAGCATATTCCGTAGTTCCTGAGAGGAAACTAACAGCATTGGGCGATTTTTCAGCCACTTTTCCAAGGCTTTCCAGGTTGCAAAGTTTGCTGATAACAGCATCAAAATCAGCATTATGGTCGCCAATTATCTGTAGTTGCAGTGATTCTTTGTTCGGGATATTTTTCTGAAGGCGAATGGTTCTTATTCCGGCAATGATTTCTTTTGTTTTTTCAAAATCATCCATCAGTTTTTCATTGACCGTATTCGCTTTCGGCATCAGCTGAACCATAATACTTTCGCCTGCCTGACGTGTTTCGAGCGCCTGCCAGAGTTCTTCGGTAATAAACGGCATAAACGGATGAAGCATTTTCAGCAAGCTGTCGAAAAATCCGAGCGTGGCCTGATAGGTTGCACAGTCAATCGGCTGCTGATAAGCCGGTTTCACCATTTCGAGATACCACGACGAAAATTCATCCCAGAACAGTTTGTAAACGGCCATCAATGCTTCAGAAAGTCGGTATTTTCCAAACAAATCTTCTACTTCAAGCAATATTTTTGAAAGTTGAGCATCGAACCATTCAATGGCGATTTGGGCAGATTTCGATTGCTCCACCCCGGCCACTTCCCATCCCTTTACCAGTCGGAATGCATTCCAGATTTTATTGTTGAA
>JAGPGR010000271.1 GCA_018055865.1 Paludibacteraceae bacterium
AAAAAAACAGAATTCCGGAAATCTGCATGATTCCCGGAATTCTATTAAATTACAAAGACTTAGCTATTTTTTAATCTAAAATTTATACATAAACCCTACTCCCAGAATTTCCTTGAACTGTACCCGAGCGTTGTCATCGTCAATGGAGCCGCTCTGATTGTAATCTATCCGGACATCGTGGTCGTAAATCAACTGTGTATTAAGGCTTACGGTGATGTATTTATTTACTTTCATTCCCAGAAGAGCTTCCCAGTTCACATCCACATACTGAGGGTCTTTCAGGTAATTGGAAAACAGATCCATTTTCGTTCCGATGGACATATTCTTAAAAAAACCTTCTTTAAAATCACTTTTTGTAAATGCCAATCTCACATATCCACCCAGTTCTTTTTTGAGTTTTTGACCTTTTTCCACTCCGTATGCACCTTTCGCAGAGAGTGACTCGTCCATCACAAAGGTAAGCCTGCCGGTAAGTGGCGACACAAATGCATTAAAATACGGATTGGGAATGTAATTCATCCCCACAGCTGCAAGCAAATAACCGGGAGCCATAAAATTGGATATGATGTCTTTATCATTCGGATAATTATATCCGGGCGAAAACTGACTCCGGAAATTCAGCAAAGCTGCATAATAGAAGTTTTTGAACGCCTTCCGGCCGTATTTGGAGTTGAATTCAAGGCGGTCATCGGTTTTCATAATACCTTCGTAATTCGATTGACGCATAAATCCATAACCAAAGTCAAGCGTGTTTTCCCAAACATTTATACTATCTTTATATACAGCAAAAAAATTAAACAACCCATTGAGAGCCAACGAGTTTTGACCGCCTGCAGCCCAATTGGTAAGGGATGTTTGAGAGAAATTCAATCCCGAAAAGCCCCCTTTAGTCCAGGATGCTACGGTGTCTGTTTCAATTTTTTTCAATTTGGCTTCTGCATCCGTAATTTGCGAGGTGGCAACCATACAAAACATAAATGCGACTACGCTTAATACAGTTTTTTTCATATTTGAATTAATTTTCTTGATTTTGAAGGCAAAGATAGTATTTTTATAAGAATACTGCTTTTTTTTACATAAAAAAACCTGCAATATTCGATAAGCAGGTTTTTTTATGTAAATGATAAACGTTTATTTTTCAACTGATTCCAGTTCTACCATAATGAAATCTTTTGGAATTCTTTCTCCCGGTTTGACATTGATTTTCTTGATACGGGCTGTAAAAGGCATTTCTACTTTGTTTTGCATCTTCATTGCCTCCAGTATGAGCAGCTGAGTACCTTCCTCCACAATCTTTCCCTCTTTTACATCTACAGAAATAATGGTACCCGGGATGTAAGACTGAATTTCGAACGGACTGGGATTTTCCCAAAATTTCCGGTTCATGTATTTCTTGGTCAGCTGAGTTTTGTACTTGCGGGCCGTGACTGCAAAATCAATAAACTGAGGCTCCGATGAGTCTTTGCTTTCGGTTTTTGTCACCGCTGTTTTTGATTTATTTTCCATTGCCTTCTTTTTGGCTTCCTCTATTTTTTTTCGTTCTTCAGCTCTTCGTGTCATACGTACTTTACGTTCCTCACTTGCTTTTCTGGCTTCGTCGGCTTTTCTGGCAGCGTGTATTCTTCTTGCCCTTTCAAGTATCTTCTTACTTTTTTCCTTGTTTTCCAATTGGGCTTGCTTTTCACGTGCCATTTTCTCGGCAGCTGCTTTTTTTTCAGCCTGAGCCTTTTCGGCAGCTGCTTTTTTATTATCTGTTTCAGACATAATTAGTGTTGTTTTATTTTGATTTCAAATAATTGAAAAAACAGAATACAAGTTTAGAATGGAGGGATCCCATGCTTCCTTATCGGACGGAAATCATCTTTATCCTTGGATACCGACAACGAATGCAACAACAATTCGCGAGTCTCACCTGGCTCAATTACGGCATCAATATAGCCTTTAGAAGCAGCAACAAACGGATTTGCAAATTTTTCGACATATTCCTTCACTTTCTGTTGGCGCATAGCATCCTGATCTTCGGCTTCCATTATTTCTTTGCGGAAAATGATATTGGCAGCACCTTCAGGACCCATTACGGCAATTTCAGCACCGGGCCATGCATATACAAAGTCGGCACCCAGGTGTCGCGAGTTCATAGCTATGTAACCTCCGCCATACGCTTTGCGCAATATTACAGTCACTTTAGGCACTGTTGCTTCGGAATAGGCGTACAGCATTTTAGCTCCGTGGCGGATTACGCCGGCGTGCTCCTGGTCCACTCCGGGCAAATATCCAGGCATGTCTTCCAGTGTAATAATGGGGATATTGAAAGCATCGCAGAATCGGATAAACCGGGCAGCTTTGTCGGATGCATCACAATCGAGTACACCGGCCAGATACATGGGCTGATTGGCCACAAAACCAACAGTTTCACCATTCATACGTCCGAAACCAATCACGATGTTGGCAGCCCAAAGCTCCTGCACTTCGAAGAATTTGGATTCGTCAGAAAGGGCAAGAATCACATCTCTTACGTCATAAGGCTGTTTGGGGTCTGCCGGAATAATATTTTCTATTTTCTTTCTGAACTTCGGTTCTTTGGGAGCTACACTAACCGCTCGTTTTTGATTGTTGTGAGGTATGAGTGAAATGAGCGTTTTTATTTGTTTGAAACATTCCATTTCGCTGGTAGCGTAGAAATGGGCATTTCCTGTAATTTCGGCATGTACGCGGGCTCCTCCCAGGTCTTCCTGCGAAATTTTTTCACCCAGTACCGTTTCAATAACATTGGGTCCGGTAATAAACATTTTTGAGATGTTTTCCACCACAAAAACAAAATCGGTAAGTGCCGGCGAGTACACAGCTCCACCTGCGCAGGGACCGAGGATAACCGAAAGTTGAGGAATAACGCCCGAAGCCATGGTATTGCGGTAAAAAATTTCGCCGTATCCAGCCAAAGCGCCGATTCCTTCCTGAATACGGGCACCTCCGGAGTCGTTGATGCCGATACATGGAATTTTCATTTTCAGGGCATGGTCCATAATTTTGGTGATTTTACGGGCATGCTTCAAACCAAGTGAACCACCCATCACGGTGAAGTCTTGTGCATAAATACATACAGGTGCTCCTCCAATAGTACCGGTACCGGTTATTACTCCGTCGCCGGGAAGTTCTTTGGATGCCATTCCGAAGTTCTGTTCTTCGTGTTCCACAAACATATCGTATTCGTGGAAGGAACCTTCGTCAAGCACAGCAAGAATACGAACACGTGCGGGCATTTTTCCCATTGCTATCTGTTTTTCGATAGCTTTGTCGCCGCCGCCTTTTTCGACTATCGCCTTTTTCTGGCGTAATGCAATGATGTTTTTCTTTGAAGACATTTTGTTTTTATTTAGTTTGAATTCGTATTTTCAGACTGCAAAGGTAATACTAAATTACCAAATGAGAAATCTTCTGCTAATCGGTCGAAAAGTAATCTATTATTTCTTATTGATATTCAACGACTTGAGAGCATTTCTTTTGGCGGCTACAAAGCCTGCAGGATACATGCTGTCCTCTGCAT
>JAGPGR010000272.1 GCA_018055865.1 Paludibacteraceae bacterium
ATAATAGCCAAAGCTCCGATAAAAAAGCCGTAAATCCATTTTCCTGACTCTGTGCGCGAAGCTGTAACAGGGTCGGTAGCCATAAATACAGCACCGAATGCAAATCCACCTAATGCTAAATGCCAAAACCAGGGAAGGTTAGCGGCTGCAGTGTCGGGTCCGAACTGATTGAATATCAATCCCATCAGGGCACCACCTGCAAAAACAGAAAGCATTATCTTCCAGTTTGCAACCCTTGTTATCAATAGTATTAAAGCACCAATACCAATAGCAATTACGGATGTTTCGCCTATCGAACCGGGAATTAAACCAATAACTGAATCCAGCAGTGAGAAAGGTTGGCCAAACATATTGACTACAGTCGTATCTGTTGTAGTAGCAGTAGCTATTTGTCCGAGAGGTGTAGCTCCCGAAAATCCGTCAACTACCGATCCGCTTCCGAGTCCGAATGTGCTTCCGGTCCGAATCCATACCTGGTCGCCCGACATGGATTGCGGATAAGCAAAAAACAGAAACGCACGCGTTACAAGTGCCACGTTGAAGATATTCATGCCGGTTCCTCCGAAAACTTCTTTGGCAAAAATGACTGCAAACGCGGTAGCTACTGCAACCATCCAAAGCGGTGTGTCAATCGGAACAATTAACGGAATAAGCATCCCCGTAACCAGAAAACCTTCCTGAACTTCTTCTTTGCGGATTTGAGCCCCGGCAAATTCGATACTCAACCCAACGCCGTATGAAACCACAATAAGAGGAAGAACTGCCAGAAGTCCGTACACAAACATGGAAAAGAATCCTGCTTCTGCTTCACCAATGGCATTGAAATGCTGGTATCCAACATTATACATTCCGAAAAGCAGAGCCGGAATGAGCGCAATGACCACCATGATCATGGTACGTTTACTGTCAACGGCATCGTGAATATGGGCTCCCTGCCGTTTTGATGTGGTATTCGGGACAAATAAAAAGGTCTCAAACGCGTCGAAAGTGGAGTGTAATTTCTCGAATTTTCCGCCCGGAGTGAAATTTGGTTTTATTTTGTCAACAAATTTTCTTAATGAATTCATAATTTGAATGTGCCCCCTGATTCCCTCTTGAGGGGATATCTTTGAGGTTTATTAGATTGTTAATCGTATCCTGAATTTCTGTTTTATTTAGCTGTTTTAATTTTCCTCTTTCTGATATAAAAAAAATACTGAAAGGGTATGGACAAGGATTTACTCCACCTCATTCTTCAGAAAATCCAGCGCTTCGCGAACGATGGCCTGAAGTGGTAATTTGGATGTGTCAACAAATTCACACAGTGCAAAATCTTCGGGAGCCACTTCGTAGGCACCCAGATTTTCCATGCGGTCAATGTTTTTGGCAATCATTGCTTTGATGAGCTGTTCGGGCAGTATGTCCATCGGAAATACTTTGTCCCACTCGCCCGACATGATGATAGCGCGTGGTCCGCCAAGCAAGCGGGCATCGTATTTGAACTTTTTACGCGGAAGCAGTTTGGTGAAAAACATGTTGCTCGCACTGAATTTATTCAGTCGCGGCATAGCCCAGCCAAAGAGTTCGTGTGTTTCGCCTCCATCGTCAATCACGCTGATTTGTGAAGCGTAAGGGGTTAGAAATCCGTTTTCGCTTATTTGTATGCCGGTAAGCAGGTTACCGCTCACATATCGCAGCGGATAGCTTGTTTTTTTCAGATTTCCTTTTACAATGTCTGTTATGCTGTTTCCGGCGATGGTTTCAAAATATTGCGGATTTTCAACTTCGGGTCCGGTCAGTGCAATCGTTTTTGTCATATCCACCACACCTTTCGAAAACAGCCGACCCATAATGACAACATCCTGGGGGTTGATGGTCCATACGACTTCGCCCTTGTTTATCGGATTCACTTTGTTGATTTGCACACCTGCATTTCCGGCCGGATGTACGCCTGTAAAAATAGTTGTTTCAACTCCTTTTGCTGTAGCGAAAATGGAGTTGGCCGATTTTAATCCGATATGAATTTTTCCGGTAGTTAACTTGGAAAGTACATCCAAACCTGCCTGGAAATCATTCATTTTATCCTTCATCACATACTCATAATCGGGTGCAAGCGGCGCTGAATCAAATCCTGAAATAAAAATGGCTTTTGGTGTACGGTCCGGATTGGCAATGGTGTCGTACGGACGTTGTTTAATGTAAACCCATAAACCCGAATTCAGCAAGGTCGATTTAATTTCGTCTGCCGTAAGTGAGGAGGTTTTTTTTACTCCGAATTGCAGAAATTCAGGCTGAGAATTCACATCGATCAGTATGCTCATCACTTTACGTCTTTCGCCGCGCTTTATTTCGCGTATACTCCCACTCACCGGCGATACGAATTTCATGCTTTCGTAATTTTTATTGTAAAAAAGCGGAGTGCCGGCTTTGATAGCCTCTCCTTCTTTTACAGTAACTTTTGGAGTAATACCGTGAAAATGGTCAGGAATAATTTCGATTACGCGGGAAGGTTGGATTTTTGATATTTTCTCAATGGCTTTGCCATCAATTTTTATATCCAGTCCTTTGCTTATTTTAATAGTATTTGCCATCAAAACCAATAGTTAAATTTTTTTTGCGTAAAAAACGTTGCAAAGATAGTTTTTAAATTTCGATTAATAAAGATTTTTTTCAGTAATTTGACTTAACAATATAGAACTATTCTAGAAACTAATCAGCTGTTATTTCAGAGAAATGTTTTTTTCACAAACTCAAAAAATAATCTGTTAATTCTGTGAAAGAATCAAACCTGAGAGCATATTCATCCGTATAACCAAATCCGTATGCAACCAAAACGAATGGAACTCCGGCTAATCGGGATTCACGGCTGTCGGATGCCGTATCGCCTACGTAAACCGTTGACTGTAAGCTGTTACGCTCTGTCAGCAGTTTCATATTATGGCTTTTTGATTGCAGGTTTTGACCGTGTTCCATATAATCGGTTATCAGATGTGCTGTTTTTGTATATTTCATGAAATTGACCAAACCATCTTTTTCACAATTGCTCAACAGAAAAAGTTTGTATTTTTTTGAAAGTTTTTCCAAGCCTTCCAATACGCCGGGGTAAATTATCGGTTGCATGGATTCAAGTAAATTCTGATAACTCTCAATTACCGCACCGAACAGGTTATCCTGTTCACTTTCAGAGCTTTCGGGGAGAACTGCATTCAACATAACTCTTGCTTCTTTACCCATCAGGCTGAGTAAATCATCACGGGTTACCCGCACGTTGTGTCCCGTTTTTTCCAATCCGTTGTTCCAGGCTCTGACGTAAGAGTTTACATTGTCCCAAAGCGTGCCATCCATGTCGAATATCAGGCTGTCAGCGTTCATCTTATTTCTGTTTTATTCGCTTTTCTGTGTTTTATCCATTCCAGAAAAAATTTATCAGGCGCCTGCACCAGCAACAAAGCAGCAGCAATCACCACCATGCCGAAAATGGTAGGTAAATCGGGGCTTTCGCCCTTCACAAAAATCCAGCTCAGAATACTGCCTGTAACCGGAATGA
>JAGPGR010000273.1 GCA_018055865.1 Paludibacteraceae bacterium
CATTACAAATACATTTAATCAACACTATCCGTTTTCAATTTATCACAACATCACATCAATGAATACAGAAAATTAAACACAAACAGGAATTTTGTCAGGATAAACCCCGATCCACATCTTAATTACAAATCCCAAGAGGGCCTGACAGTGGTTTTTATTATTGGAGAATCACTCCGTTCAGATCATCTGCATATCAACGGGTATGAGAGAAACACCACTCCCCGACTGTCGGACAGAAAAAGCATCATTTCATTTCCCCGCATTTCTACAGAATACACGTACACCAATCCAAGTGTAGCACATATAATGACACGGGCAGACAGCGTATATACGAATCTTGCCGATACTGAGACATCATTTGTACCGCTGTTTAAGTCTTCGGGATTTTTCACGGCCTGGCTTGCCAATCAGGATGCCGCCCATACTTATATCTCCTTCATGAACGAATGCGATACACTAATCTATGTACATCCCGAAAAATCGGTTTACACTTACTCCAACTGGGTTGATGAGGATTTATACCCTCACTTCGACAACTTACTGACAAACAACAATAAAGCAAATAAACTAATCATACTCCATACAATTGGGAGTCACTGGTATTACAACAGTCATTATACCAAAGAATTTGAGCATTTCCTGCCCGTTGCATCAAGCAAAATTTTATCACAAAATACGGCTGAAGAAATAATTAATTCATACGACAATACTGTGCTTTACACCGACGCCTTCATTGACAGAATTATTTCAACTCTACTAGACCGGAATGCAATACTTATTTACTTATCAGATCACGGAGAGGCTTTAGGCGAGGACAATAACTGGCTTCATGCATCAGACAACATTTACCTTAAAAATCCGGCATGTCTGATTTGGTATTCGGATAAATACAATGAAAAATATCCACAAAAAACAGCTGCTTTGCAAAACAATAAAAATGGTCGATACAGAACAGATTTTCTCTTTCACAGCATACTCAGTGCCGGTTCAATTCCATCCAAAGTAATAGTAAAAGAACTTGATATATTCTCCCTAAAATAAACTGAATGAAATTTCTGAATGAATTGCAACGTGAGATTAGCTGTAATCTGAGATTTGAAAGTTTCGTTACTCACTATTAAAAAGACAAAAAGTAATTTTTCACTTCTTTATCAAATTCAAAAACTCCTCTCTCGTTTTGGCTTGCTGGAATACGCCGGTAAAATCGGACGTGGTGGTGATGGAGTGCTGTTTCTGCACACCGCGCATCTGCATACAGAGGTGCTGAGCTTCGATAACTACAATGACCCCCATAGGATCGAGCGTATGCTGAATGCATTCTTTAATTTGGGTGGTAAGGCGTTCCTGCACTTGCAGCCGGCGTGCAAAAACCTCCACAACGCGGGCTATTTTGCTCAATCCGGTGATTTTCTTATTCGGAATATACGCTACATGGGCTTTGCCGAAAAAGGGAAGCAGATGATGCTCGCACAGCGAGTAAAAATCAATATCTTTGACAATGACCATCTGACGATAATCTTCGGTAAACATGGCCGAACTGAGTATTCTCTCAGCATCCTGTTCGTATCCCTGCATAAAAAACTGCATCGCTTTAGCTACGCGCTGAGGAGTTTTCAGCAAACCTTCACGGTCAGAATTTTCGCCCAGAATATCAAGAATTTCTTTGTATTTTTCGGCTAAAACGACAGTTTTTTCTTTATCAAAAGAAATCAGATTGTTTTCAAATAAATCCATGGTATCTGTTTAACGGATTGAAACTTTGTTTTCCCGAACGGTATAGGTTTCTCTGCTTAATTCCGGAAATGCTTTAATCAGTTCTGAACGAAAAGCACGGGCATCTTCCAGTGTCCTGAAATCGCCTATTCTTACCTTCCAGAAAGGGGATGCATAAATACGGTACACTCCATATCCGGGAAAAGCGCTTCTTAATTTACGTTCGATACTGAAAGCTTCATTTTTAGCTGTTTTCTGCGCATTGCTCGAAAAAACCTGAACCCGATAGCCCGAACCCGAATAGGGGCCGTAAGCCACCTCTTCTTTTCTGTTTATGTGATTGACAATCAGCTTATCCAAACGAGGATCCTGATGAATTAAAACCTTCGAATTATTCTGAATATTATCGATAACAGCCGTTCGGTTTGACTTTTCCGGAGTCTGAGCAACGAAAAGTTGAATGCAGAAAAGCATTATTCCTGTAATAGAAAAAAATCTTTTCATCTGATTATTTTTAATTTTTTTAATTAAGGACAGATAGAACACGCCATATAAGAATCCCTGTATCTCAAAAGTATTTTGGCATGGCTGTTTTATCCTGTTTTGAGATTTTATTTTTTACAAAAGTATGAAAATAAAACAATTTTCTGTTGGATTTTGGAAAAAATCAAAAGCTTTAACTATTATTTCAAAACGATAAAAGTTGTATTTTGCAGTCAAATACAGTATCTTTGTTGGAAATAGTTACTGTATGAAATCCCGGAAAACTGTTATAATAGTTGCAGGCGGCAAAGGAGAGAGAATGAACGCGCAAATTCCGAAGCAATTTCTGGAACTGGCCGGAAAACCGGTACTGATGCATACCATCCAACGGTTTCACTCCTATTCCGATGAAATGCTGCTGATACTGGTACTACCTGCATCGCAAATTGAATTCTGGAAAGAACTGTGTGTGAAATATAACTTTAGTATACCCCACCGGATAGTAGAAAGTGGAAGTGTCCGGTTTTTCTCAGTAAAAAACGCTTTAAATACGATTCAAAATGCCGGATTGGTGGCCGTACACGATGGAGTAAGACCACTTGTTGATGTAGATACGATAGAAAGATGTTTTGCCGAAGCTGAGAAATCGGGAGCTGCAATTCCGGTGACTGACCCGGTGGACAGCATCAGAAAAGTGACCGAAAATGAAAACAGGGCAGTCGACAGAAAGGAATTCAAGTTAGTGCAAACGCCTCAGGTATTCAGAGCCGATATCCTGCTAAGAAGCTACGATCAGCCTTATAATGACCTATTTACCGACGATGCTTCAGTGGCTGAAGCTACCGGATTCACCATAAAAACGGTAAAAGGCAACAGAGAAAATATTAAAATAACGACTCCTTTTGATCTAAAATTGGCAGAATTACTGCTATCTTAATGGAATATGACAGATACTAATACCCGGATTGATTGGCTGGACAGCTTGCGGGCAATTGCCATTATTGCGGTCATTGTGATTCATGTTTCGTCGCCGGTGGTTAACGTGGCTTATGGCAGCAATATGTTTCACTGGTGGGTTGGCAATGCACTTGATAGTGCTGCCCGGTTTGCAGTGCCGCTTTTTCTGATGATAAGCGGTGCCATGTTGCTTTCAAAAGAATACAACCTTGGGGAGTTTTACAGAAAACGGTTTGTTCGTGTGTTGCTTCCATTCCCGTTCTGGATGGTCGTTTACTGGATTTTCCGGTGGTTCACTATGCCTGGCAAGCAACCACATGGTTTTCAAAATATTATGAACTGGGCTTCGGATCTTTTTCTCAAAGAG
>JAGPGR010000274.1 GCA_018055865.1 Paludibacteraceae bacterium
TTACCGCATCACCTGTTAAATACACATGATTGTTGCTTTCATTCCATTCTATTTCCAGGTTTCCGCCAATCAATTGAACTGTTGTTTTTCGCTCTGACATGCCATTAAGAACTGCTGCAACTACTGATGCACAAGCTCCTGTACCGCAAGCCATTGTTTCACCTGCACCCCGTTCCCAGACGCGCATTTTCAGGTAATTGTCCGATATTTTCTCAACAAATTCCGTATTGGTGCGATTGGGAAAATACCTGGAGTTTTCAATCGGAGGACCTATTATGGGTAAATCAAGTTTATCGATATTGCTCAGAAACATCACAGCATGAGGATTTCCCATAGAAACACAGGTAACTTCGTAGGTGGTGTATTTCCCAATTGATAAAAGCTGTTTTACAGCCGGAGACTGTGGAAAAAGTGCCGGTATGGATGGTAAGTCGAGAATTGGCTCTCCCATATCCACTGTTACTTTATCCACTTTATTCTGTTCATTTACCATCAGATCTAAAGATTTAACACCGGCAAGAGTTTCGAGAGTTACTACGGTTTTGCAGGTTAATCCCTTGTCGAACACATATTTACCTACACAGCGGGAAGCATTTCCGCACATTTCGGCTTCCGAACCGTCGGCATTGAACATTCGCATCCGGAAGTCGCAGATGTCCGAAGGCAATATCAAGACCAATCCGTCGGAACCAATACCTTTGTGTCTGTCGCTCAGTTTTTTGGCTAATTCTGACGGATTTTCTACTTCTTCTTCAAAACCGTTGATGTAAATGTAATCATTGCCGGTTCCGTGCATTTTTGTAAATTTCATAGTAGCTTCATTTTATTTCCGATGCAAAGTTATATCTCATCGTGGCTATTTAGAAACAATTTTAATAATTTCTTTTCATGTAATAATATAATGTGATGAATGTAAATAAAAAGAGGCTCATGTAATTTAAAATGAAATATTAAATTTCTTTTTGATGTTAAATCGTAATTTTCTATCCGAAAGTTGCCTGATAAATATGTTGTAATAACAACCTGATTGAATAAATAACAATTAAAAACTAATTGATTAACAATTGTTCGATTTTCTAAGAATTATTATATATTTGTATTTCCAAAAATAAAATTGAATGAATATGAAACCTTCTTTAATCAACTTAGCTTTAATTCTCGCTTTTTTGCTGTCAGCTTCCGGTAGTTTACATGCGCAGTATGTAACAGATACAGTCAGAAATCAGCCGGTCGACACAATTATTTCGACATCGGATGCTAACCGCCAAATGCAGCAAATGAATAACAATGCAGCATTAAATCCAAACGGATACAACGATGCCAAATATTATCGTTGGGAAACTCCGGTATTTGATATGATTGATATTGACCGGATAAAACAGCACCGGAGTGATAATGAACAATACCTGTACGAAGTAGAAGTGCTTGAGAAAGTGATGGATAAGAATAAAAAGGAATTGAGATCCTATCAGGACCAGGCCAAAGATCAGGCCAAAGTGCTGAAAAATGAACAAAAAAATCTGAGTGAAAAACGTAAGTTTTACCGCGAGGATGAAAAACTGTTGAAAAAAGAAAATAAGCTGAGAGACCGCGAAATGAAGCTGGTGAAAAGAGAAAGAAAAGAATTTAAGAAAAAATCACTGGATCTGACAGACTGGGAAGTTGAAAACCGCCTGGCTCAGTTCGATGACAGGGAAAGAAGAATAGACGCAGCAAAAGAAAAATGGGAAATGAAACGCGAAACATTGCTTTATAATGTTGAAAAATTGGCTGATCAGCAAAAAATTCTGGATGAAAAAGATTACGAAATAAAAGAAAGGATACGCGAACTGGATGTTTATCAAAGAGATATAGATTTGAAATCCAAACAATTGGCGGTAGAAAGAAAACAGGCAAAACTTGAAATTAAAAAAGCCAAAGCTGCCTTGAAACAAAAAAAATAAACGAATGAAAAAACGAACAAAAAAAAGCTGACTTTCGTCAGCTTTTTTTTGTGTACTAATCCTTGATGTAGCAGCGGGTTCTGAAATAAGGCTCCTTATCGTAGTTGTCCCAAATGCCCACAGCATTGATATTTGTTTCGAGTTGTCCGGTAGAGTATGCCCATTTAATGTTTCGGGCTATGGCTACTTCATTCATGGTGACATAGTAAAGTGAGTGAATGCCTTTGTTGTGCCAATCGGGCACTACGCCGTTGAAGTAGAGGTCTATTTCGTCATAATTACGCAGCGCTTTCAGGATATGAATAAAACCGAATGGAAACAGACGTCCTTTTGCTTTCTGGAATGCTTTGGACAGCGATGGAAAGCAAATAGCAAAACCGACCACCCTGTCGTTTTCGTCAGTGATAAAGCAAAGCAATTCGGGTTTGGCCAGGTTAAAGTAGGCATCGGTATAATACTTAATCTGTTTGTCCGACAACTGGCTGTATCCATACAGATTTTTGAAACCTTCATTCACACCTTTGAAGAAGCCGGGAATGTATTTCATCGCTTCCTTTTTAGTCTTAGGTACTATGGTGTTGACCTTGTATTTCTGTGAAATGAGTTTGTTGATGCGCAGTACTTTATCGGGGATAGGCTGTGAGGCGTTGAATTTGTACTGCACCCAATCCACCGATTTGCGAAATCCGTGTTTTTCCATGTGCACCGGAAAATAAGGGTAATTGTGTGCGCTGGTGATGCTGGCATTGTTGCCGAAACCCTCTACCTGCATTCCTTCCGGGTCGAGGTCGGTAAATCCAAGTGGACCGTGAATTCCTTTCATTCCTTTGTCTTCACCCCATTTTTGGGCGGCATCCAGCAGTGCTTTTGATACTTCGGGGTCGTCAGTGAAAGCTATCCATCCGAAGCGCGTCCGTTTTTCTTTCCAGGCTTCGTTGGCTTTGTGATTGATGATGGCGGCAACCCTTCCCACCACTTTATTACCTTTCAACGCCAGAAAAAAAGCAGCTTCGCAAAATTCAAAAGATGGATTTTTTTTTCGGTTGAATGTGTTCCGCTCGTCGAAAATAAGTGGAGGAACCCATGTCTTGTCGTTTTTATAAAGTTCGAACGGGAACATGATGAATTGATTCATCTCCTTTTTGGTTTTGGCTTCCAGTATGCTGATCATATGCTTGAGTTGAAATTTTAATATGCAAATATACGATATTTTTAAATAAATGGATGAATTGAGTAACAATGTACATTTTATTTTTATACATTTCTTTTCAGAAAATTTGTATCATATCCGTTAGGAGATTTTGATGTGTAAGATTTAGCCGTAAAGCATTATGAATTAACCCTCAATTATGTTTTAAGCCGAAAGATCGGGATATTCTATGTGATTTTATCCGCTTTTTAATTTTGGTTTCACAACTATTCTTTTTAATTTTACACGATCTAATAAAAAACAGCCATGAACAAAGAAATTGTACATTCCGGGGTTATTACGGGTATGGATGGCAATAAAATACGCATTCATATTGAGCAACAGTCGGCTTGCAGTACGTGCCACTCCCGAAGTGTATGTA
>JAGPGR010000275.1 GCA_018055865.1 Paludibacteraceae bacterium
TAACGGCGAAACGCGTTTGGAATAAGCTGCGACTCCACCGATTTACCTGTCAATCCTTCGTACATCAACCAAATGTCGATTCCCGGAATAAAACTTCATTCTCGTAGCAAATGGATGAATGGCGTTACCGTTTTAGTCGGTGATTCAAGCCTCATGCAGCAAGTAAGGGCATTACCATTTGTAAAATGGGTTCAGTACAGCGGTCAGTTAAACATCCCGAAAGCTGCCCGAAAGAAAGCAAAGTCAAAAGCAACTGAATTTAATTATGGAGCTACAGCCACCCAAATAAACCAGTTGAATGGAAGCCATCTACACGCTAGAGGCTTTATGGGTCAAAACATACATATAGGCGTGTTGGATGCCGGATTTGCTAATGTGGATGTAAATTCGGGATTTGACAGTCTACGTACGCAAGGTCGATTATTGGGAACAAAAGACATTATTTTCCCGGGGAATAATGTATTTGCCGAGGATTATCATGGTGCTCAGGTTTTATCGGTAATGGCGGCAAACCTTCAGGATCAGTTCGTGGGGACTGCACCTCATGCCTCTTATTGGCTGATACGAACAGAATATGACCCAACTGAATACCTTGTCGAAACCGATTTCTGGGTGGCCGGCGTTGAGTTTGCCGACAGCGTGGGCGTAGATGTGATTAATTCTTCGCTTGCATACACGGTCTTTGACGATCCGTCAATGGACTTCAGTTATGCCGATATGAACGGAAAGGTTTCGCGAGCCAGCAGGGTGGCTACAATGGCTGCTCAAAAGGGAATTGTAGTTTGCAACAGTGCCGGAAACGATGGAAGTAAATCCTGGAGATACATAGGTTCACCTGCTGATGCAGAAAAAATTTTCACAGTGGGTTCAGTCACTCAAACCGGAGCACCAAGCTATTTCAGTTCGTTTGGTCCCAGTGCCGATAACAGGACAAAGCCAGATCTGTGTGCCATGGGTTCTGCTTCATCTGTTCTGTCGGCGTGGGGAAGTATAACTACAAACAATGGAACTTCTTTCTCCTCTCCTATCATGGCTGGAATGCTGGCTTGTTTACTTCAGCGCTACAAAAGCTTTGATCCGCAGCCAAATTTAGATGTATTTTACAATGCTGTGATACAAAGTTGCAACCTTCACGACGCACCCAACACTCAAATGGGATATGGAATTCCTGACTTCTTACAAGCTGAAATGAATTTACCTCTTTACAACGCCGTGGATAAAATAGATGACGACAACGACAGACTTGTTGACATTACCGTGTACCCTGACCAAATCAACATCAGAAAACGAATTGACAATCCATCCGAAAACTACTCAGCCAGTGTTTACAGCAGCAATGGGAGCATTGTAAGCAGTACCGCATTCAACAATGAGAGCACTTTCATCCCTACAATTCATCTTGTGAAAGGCATATATGCTATCACTGTTACATCAGGCAAAAAAGTGCAAACACAAAAAATAGCAATCAGATAAAAAAAAATGGATTCCATTAGCCTTTCAGAACTCACCAATCGCATTCAGGAAACTTTAAAAATCAATTTCGACACAGCCGTATGGATACGGGCCGAAATAAGCGAGTTGCGCGAAAATTACAATGGACATTGTTATCTCGAGCTAATTGAAAAAGAGAACAATACTGATGTATTACTTGCTAAAACCAAAGCCACCATTTGGTCGTCGACATACAAAATGCTAAAACCTTATTTTGAAAGCAGCACGGGACAAAATCTCCGTTCAGGGCTCAGTGTATTGGTGGCAGTAAGTGTGGAGTTTCATGGCGTTTACGGTTTTAGTTTGAATATCCGCGACATCGACCCTACTTTTACAATCGGCGAAATGGCAGCGCGCCGACTCAAAATTATACGTCAGCTGGAGGAAGATGGAATTGCAGATATGAATAAGCAATTGCCTTTTCCACGGCTTCCGCAACGATTGGCTGTAATTTCGTCGGCTACGGCTGCCGGCTATGGTGATTTCTGCGATCAGCTCAGGAATGACAGTTCCCGATTTGTTTTCTACACAAAACTTTTTCAGGCAACCATGCAGGGCGATCAGGCCGAAAGTTCTATTATTGCAGCATTAGAAAAAATTTACGACCACGCAGATTTGTTTGATGTGGTGGTAATTATCCGCGGTGGTGGTGCCACTACTGATCTTGCTTGCTTCGACTCGTACAACCTGGCGCTGAATTGCGCTCAGTTTCCATTGCCTGTTATCGCGGGAATAGGTCATCAACGCGATGTCTCCATTCTGGATATGGTGGCACATACATCAGTAAAAACACCAACAGCCGCAGCCGAATTATTGATAGCGCAACTACAGATCACCGAAAAACATCATCTCGATATTGTCTCCGGCATTTATCAGGTGGTAAAAGGCAACATTGATCAGCAGCAACAATTTTTCGTACAAACCCAGATGCACATAAAACACACTTTACGTACCTGGGTGACAAAAAGAACACATTTACTCAACAGGCAGAAAATCAGATTAACTTCGGCAAGACGCTTGCAGATAATGTTTCAGAAAAATAAGCTTGATTTGCTCGCAAAAAACATAGAAACGCATTCACCTGCATTTCTTTTAAAACATGGTTACACAATTACAACAATCAACGGAAAACGAATTCATTCGGTTGCGCAATTAAAAACGGGCGAAAAAATACGTACTTTTGTACACGATGGAAGTTTTGAAAGCGAAATAACCAGCAAAGATTAAATAAAAAAACATAGAATGTCAGAAATTACACTTGAAAATATGGAGTTCCATGCTTATCATGGATGTTTGGAGCACGAAAACACACTGGGAAATACTTTTCTGGTAACGCTAAGCATGCAATTCGACACTACGGCAGCTGAGAAAACCGACCAACTATCTGATACATTGAACTACAAGTTGGTTTACGATGTTGTGAAAGCAGAAATGGAAATCAGATCGCAATTGATTGAACACGTGTCCCGACGAATCGCAGATGCTGTTTTTACACAATTTCCACTCATTCAAAGTCTGAAGCTTAAGTTAACAAAAATGCAGCCTCCACTTGGCGCCAAAGTGCAGTCAGTATCCATTCAACTCGAAATGAAAAGATAAACATTTGTTGTCGTATTCATATTTTATTATCCACTAACCCTGTATTTTTGACAGGAAAAGTAAAGTTTTCCGGACAAATTAATTACTTTTGCACCGCATTTATCAAAAAAACGAAGGTGAACGCTGTTCTGAAAAGAGCGTTCACTTTTTTTGTAATACTGAAATAAAAAATATATGTCAACAGAACAAGTAAAAAAAGGCCATCCCAAAGGCCTTTATTTTGTATTTACAACGGCTATGTCCGAGCGCATAAGCTATTATGGCATGCGCGCCATCTTTACACTTTATCTTATCAAAGCCCTTTTAATGGACAAGGAATTAGCCTCATCCATTTACGGAAACTACACCGGACTGGTTTACCTTACACCGCTGATTGGCGGTTATGTTGCTGACCGTTATTGGGGAATGCGTCGTTCCATA
>JAGPGR010000034.1 GCA_018055865.1 Paludibacteraceae bacterium
ATGTATTATTTATCACATCCAGCATCTCTGAATGTCACCTATATGCTGCCACCCGAAGGCTCCTATCTATGGATTAACAAAAACATCGTAATGTTGTGCGCATTGATAGTAATGATGGCTTTCCCCACAGCCAAACGAATAGGAATTGACCGGATTATTTTCAAAAACAAAAAAGCGTAAAAAGCCCTATGTCAAAAATAGAAAATCAGGAAAACGAAAAAAAAATAAATACCGAAAATACCGGTCAGGAAATATCAAAAGGAAGACGTGAAGCTCTCAAAACACTGGCTACCGTGCCTGTACTGGGTGTAATGGCTTACGGAGTATACAAAAAAACAAAAAAAGAGCGCACCAACAGACTTGCAGCCGAAATGTTTCATTTTCAGGAAATGCCCACACCGGCTGCAGTTTCAGGTGGTGAAATAATAAGAATAGGAGTAATTGGCATAGGAATCAGAGGCATTGACCTGATGCAGGCAATCGGATTTGCTACTCCGGAGCATCTCGACGAACTAAAAAAAGAAGCACAGAAAAACTCCAAAGATACCCGCTACAAGGACTTCATGGAGCAGGACGATTTGCAGATAAAAATCACAGCCGTATGTGATATTTTTGATACCTATGCAGAGCGTGCTATCTCAGCCGGAGCCAACATTCACCGCGAAGGACTGAACGGAAAATACGGCGAAAAACCCCGAAGGTATTTTAACTACAAAGAATTACTCGCCTCGTCCGATGTGGATGCTGTAATAATAGCTGCACCTGACCACTGGCATGGAACAATGGCCATGGATGCCATCCTGGCCGGTAAACATGTATATGTGGAAAAACCCATGACATGGACTGTGCCCGAAACGTATGCCCTTAGGGAAGTAGTGCGAAACAGTAAACTTACCTTTCAGCTCGGACATCAAAACCGACAAATTGAAACCAATAAACGGGGAAAAGAAATTATCGAAAAAGGACTTCTCGGACCTATAACGCTGATAGAAACCAGTACTAACCGGAATGACCCGAATGGCGCCTGGGTGTATCCCATTCATGCAGATGCAAATCCGCGAACCATCGACTGGAAGCAGTTTGAGGGTGAGCCTGCCCGCATCAAAGAATATATGGACTACATGACTTCCAATGGACTCGCCAAATATGTCGGACCGGATACACGGGATAAATTCAGCCTCGAGCGTTTTTTCCGCTGGCGCTGCTGGTGGGATTACAGCACCGGACTGAGTGGCGACTTGCTCACACATGAATTTGATGCCATCAATCAAATGATGAACCTCGGAATTCCCGATTCGGCCACATCGTCAGGGGGAGTCTATTTTTTCAAAGACGGAAGAACCGTGCCTGATGTGCTTCAGACTACCTTCGAGTACAAAAAAAAGAACCTGGCGCTTCTTTATTCAGCTACGCTGGCCAATCAGTTTAACCGTCCCCGTAAATTTATGGGACACGATGCCACTATGGAAATCGGAAATTCCATAACGGTAACCGTAGACCCTCAGTCTGAACAATACAAGGATCAGATAGACAAGGGACTGATTAAGCCGGGAAAACCATTTTACAGTTATACCCCGGGTCAGAAAGATCTGGATGCCATTTCGTCAGCCACCCAGCTGTATTTTGCCGAAAGAGGTTTACTTTATTCCTATGTGAACGGGAAACGATTTAATACCACTTTTTTACATTTGAAAGAATGGATTGATTGCATCCGTTCGGGTGAAAAAACATCCTGTGGAATAGAAGAAGGATTCGAGGAAGCAATAACCGCTCACATGGGTACCCGTGCCTATCTTGAAGGTAGAACCATGTATTGGGATGCCGGTAAAGAGGAGATTGTGAGAGGATAATGATTGGTTGAATGTATGAATGTATGAATGTTTGAATAGTTAAATAGTTGATTGGTTGCTGAAGGACTAATTTCTTTATTCATCATTTTTCGAGATTCATTTTTTGTTCTTTGCTTTAAAAAAATCTTTTAATCTTAAAAAAATAAAATGCCTATGTCAACAATGTCAAGAAGAAAATTCCTGAAAACCGGTGCTATTGCAGCAGCTGGTTTGACGGTAGTACCTTCATCGGTACTTGGACAAAAATTCGGTCATATGTCTCCATCCGATAAGCTGAATATAGCCGGAGTAGGAGTAGGAGGTCGTGGTTTTGGAGTCCTCAAAGCGTTGGAAAGTCAAAACATAGTAGGACTCTGCGATGTGGACTGGAAATACAGCGATAAAGCTTTCAAGCATTTCCCCAATGCCAAAAAGTATTTCGATTACAGAAAAATGTACGATGAAATAGGTAAAAGCATTGATGCTGTGGTAGTTGCTACTGCCGACCATGCTCATGCCATTATTGCTGCCGATGCCATGACAATGGGAAAACACGTTTACTGCGAAAAACCATTGACTCACAGCGTTTACGAATCGAGACTGCTCACTAATCTGACCCGAAAACACAAACTGGCCACTCAAATGGGTAATCAGGGCTCTTCCGGACCCGGTGTTCGTCAGGTGGTTGACTGGATTTGGGCAGGAGAAATAGGAGAAGTTCGCAAAGTAGAAGTGTTTACCGACCGTCCTATCTGGCCGCAGGGATTACCGGTGCCAAAACAAGCACATAAAGTTCCGAAAACTTTGAACTGGGACCTTTTTATCGGTCCGGCTCCTTTCCGTCAGTTTAATGAAATTTATCATCCGTGGAACTGGCGCGGCTGGTGGGATTTTGGCACAGGTGCACTGGGCGATATGGCCTGCCACATGATGCATCCTATTTTCAAAGCATTAAAACTGGGCTATCCGACCAAAGTACAGGGAAATTCTACCTTACTGCTGACCGATTGTGCTCCTACAGCTCAAACAGTAAAATACACATTCCCGGCACGCGATAATATGCCCAAGGTAGCCATGCCCGAAGTGGAAGTTTACTGGTACGACGGAGGAATTCAGCCCATGCGTCCTGCAGGTATGCCTGCGGGAAAAGATTTGAACGACGACGGCGGTGGAGTAATTTTCCACGGAACCAAAGACACGTTGATTTGCGGTTGTTATGGAGTGAGACCCTGGCTGCTGTCCGGACGCACACCCAATTCTCCCAAAACTCAACGCGAAATTACCACATCACACGAAATGGACTGGGCACGTGCATGTAAAGAAGATGCCGATGATCGGACCGAAACTGCATCAAACTTCTACGAAGCAGGTCCTTTCAACGAAATGGTAGTGATGGGAGTGCTGGCCGTAAGATTGCAGGCTTTGAATCAGGAACTTCACTGGGATGGTGAAAATATGCGATTCACCAACATCCCGACCGGTGCCACTATCAAAACTGTGATAGAAGACGGATTTAACATCACCGACGGACACCCAACCTTCAACAAAACATGGACAGATCCGATGGATGCCAATGCATTTGCTGAAAGTCTGATTAAACACAATTACCGTGCAGGCTGGAATCTACCGGGAATGCCGTAATTCAATGTTTGATTTAATTATTTACGATTTGAAATTATAAAAAAAAAGAATAAAATATGAAAAAACCAATTTTTATTTTAAGTTTATTACTAATGACTGTTACATTTATAGCTTGTGGAAGCAATGCCAAAAAAACGGATGCAAATGCTGCAAAAACAGAAGTTCCGGAATATACTGTGGTGGACAAACCGCAAGTAGACTTGTCGACCCTGACACCCGATAAAGATGGCTATATCGTGATTTTCAACGGTAAAGATTTCACCGGTTGGCGCGGATATGGCAAGGATTCTGTTCCCGGCAAGTGGAAAATTGAAGATGGTGCAATCAAATTCAACGGATCCGGCGGTGGAGAAGCTCAGGATAACGATGGCGGTGATATCATTTTCGGCCATAAATTCAAAAATTTCGAACTCGAATTGGAATGGAAAGTCTCAAAAGGCGGTAACTCCGGCATTTTCTATTTGGCTCAGGAAGTATCAACAACCGATAAAGACGGAAAAGTGAATATGGAACCTATCTATATTTCATCTCCCGAATATCAGGTGTTGGACAATGCTAACCATCCGGATGCTAAGTTGGGAAAAGATAACAACCGACAATCTGCGTCGCTTTACGATATGATACCGGCTGTTCCTCAAAATCAAAAACCTTTTGGCGAATGGAATAAAGCAAAAATTATGGTTTACAAAGGAACAGTGGTGCACGGACAAAATGACGAAAACGTAGTAGAATACCACCTTTGGACTCCGCAGTGGACAGAAATGCTTCAGGCCAGTAAATTCAGCCAGGAGAAATGGCCGTTGGCTTATGAATTACTGAACAATTGCGGCGGCGCCAACAGAGAAGGTTACATCGGACTTCAGGACCACGGTGACGATGTGTGGTTCCGGAATATCAAAGTTAAAATTTTAGACTAATTCACGAATCTAAAGTGGCATTCCTGCAAAATGGGATGCCCTTTATTTTTTAAACAATCCTATAAATATGTTCAAAAAAACATGCATTACTTTAATGATTCTAAGCTTAGCTACAATCAGTTGTGATTCTCAAAAGAAAACAACAGCTGCGAAAACACCCGGCAAAAACGTATATATTCAGCTTTATTCTGTAAGGGATGATATTCAAAAAGATTTCAAGGGAACAATTGCGGCTGTAGCAGAGGCAGGATATACAGGTATTGAGGCTGCCGGATATGACAATGGAAAGTTTTACGGATTAACTCCGGCTGAATTTAAGAAAGAAATCAATGCAGTTGGTATGCAAGTACTATCATCACATGCCGGAATTTCGCTGGCCGACAATGTGATGGAAACGAACTGGGACGAAGTGTGGAAATGGTGGGACACTGCAATTGCAGCTCATAAAGCCGCAGGGATGAAATACATTGTAAAACCCTGGATGCCAACACCCAAAACATTAGCCGATCTGAAAGCGTATTGCGATTATTACAATAAAGTAGGTGAAAAATGTAACGCTGCAGGCTTGAAATTCGGGTATCATAACCATGACTTTGAGTTTGTTACAATAGCAGGTGAAACCATGTATGATTTCATGCTGAAAAATACCGATCCCGCGAAAGTTTTTTTTCAAATGGACGTATATTGGACCGTAATGGGCAAAAAAGGTCCGGTAGATTACTTCAATGCTTACCCCGGCCGTTTTGAAATACTTCACATCAAAGACAACAAAGAACTGGGACAAAGCGGTATGGTGGGCTTTGATGCTATTTTCAACAACGTCCATAAAGCCGGTGCCAAATATATGGTCGTAGAAGTGGAAAAGTACGACTACGAGCCGCTAAAAAGCATCAAAATGAGTTACGATTATCTGAATATGAATGTCCATTTTAAAAGCGATTATTCGAAGTAATTATCCGAAAATTTACTTTCATTTAAGTATTGAAATTCAATTGCCACGTCTTGAAATCGTGGCAATTGGAATATTGTAAGACAGGTATTTTAATAAATAATTTCAATTTGATTTATGAGTCCACTCCGAAAAGTCATATTTTTATCTTTTACCCCTAAATCCCCTGAAGGGGACTTTCGAAGAGTGCTGATTTTCAGATTTTTCGCCTTATAGCTAAAGGGTCGAAAAAGTCAGAAAATCAAAACAAGTGGTTTTCGGAGTGGACTCATTTATTAATTGCAAATTATTCAGCAAAATAAACAATGATTCTCAGAATTAAAAAGGATTTTGTTTATATTTGCATTCAGTATCTCCAAAAATGTAACACGTGACTGCACAAGCCATTTTCTTCGTTATTCTCATAATATTGATTGCCGATTTTACGTTGGAAAGAATTCTGTCGGCTTTCAATGTGAAATCTTCCCGCCAACCAATCCCTGCTTTGCTTACCGGAATTTACGATGAAGAAAAGTACCAAAAACAACAGTCCTATTTCAGAGTCAATACCAAATTCGGATTGTTGACTTCTTCCGTGAGTTTCTTCATTCTGATATTGATGGTTTTTTTTGGAGGATTTGGCTGGCTGGATGGAGTAGTACGGGCGTGGTCAGGCAGTCCGGTTATTATTTCGCTCGTTTTCTTCGGAATACTTTTTCTGGCTAACGATATTATTTCCACTCCCTTTGAAGTTTACGAAACATTTGTAATTGAAGAGCGGTTTGGATTTAACAAAACAACCCACAAAACTTTCATTCTCGACAAACTGAAAGGATACGCCTTGACTTCTGTTTTAGGTGGTGGAATCATTGCGCTTATCATGTGGTTTTATGAGCTGAATCCGGAGTATTTCTGGCTGATAGCCTGGGCTTCTGTCACAGCATTCAGTCTGATAATGAACTTATTATATTCAGAAATAATTGTACCGCTTTTTAACAAACAAACTCCCCTCGAACCAGGCGAACTGCGTGATGGAATTGAAAAGTTTGCTCAGAAAGTAGATTTTCAACTGAAAAATATTTACGTGATTGATGGCTCCCGGCGCTCCACAAAAGCCAATGCATATTTTACCGGATTCGGCAAAAAGAAGCGAATTGTACTGTACGATACACTGATAAACGACCTGACTATAGATGAAATAACTTCAGTATTGGCTCATGAAGCTGGTCATAACAAACACAAGCATACGGTAAAAAACATGTTGATTCATCTGCCCTATACGTTGCTGGTTTTTTTTATATTGGGGCTGATACTTGAAAGCGATATGCTGGCGCAGGCGTTGGGCGGCGTGCAGGCCTCGTTTCATCTGAATATGCTGGCTTTCGGCATGTTGTATTCGCCGGTTTCCATGGCATTGGGATTGTTCATGCATATTCTTTCACGTCGTTTTGAATTTCAGGCCGATGCCTTTGTCAAAAATAACGGAATGGGCGAACAATTGATTTCAGCACTGAAGAAAATTTCGTCCAAATCACTCTCAAACCTCACACCACATCCGGCTTTTGTGTTTGTGAATTATTCGCACCCTACGCTTCTGCAACGGGTGGAAAAACTTGACTCCTAAATTCCCAAACAGGGGACTTGGTGATTCATTGATTAGATTAAAAAGTAGGTAACAAGTTAAATAGAACAATTTTTTAGTCCCCCTTCGGGGGATTTAGGGAGCTTAAATTTCAACTCCAATGATAGGACTAATGGGTGCTATGCCCGAAGAAATGAACAGGGTTATTGCTGCAATAACGGAAAAAAAAGTGGTTGAACGGGGCAATCGGTTGTACCATACCGGAAAACTGTGCGGTAAAGAGGTGGTGGCTGTTTTCTCGCGCTGGGGCAAAGTGGCAGCTGCAACTACGGCTGCCAACCTTATTTTGGAGTACAACGTGGATAGGATTATATTTACAGGTGTCGCAGGTGCCATTTCGCCAGATTTGAATATTGGTGATGTGGTAATTGCTCAGCGGCTTTTTCAACACGACATGGATGCCCGACCATTGATGCGCCGTTACGAAATTCCGCTGACCGGAAAAACTTCATTCGAAATTCCGGATGAAACAATCCGTCAGATGGGCAACGCTGTTCATGTTTTTTTAGTGAAAAACAGGGAATTTCGGAAACGGTTATCTGAATATGGCATTAACAATCCTAAAATGATGCTTGGAGATATTGCCAGCGGCGATTTATTTGTTTCGGGAGTAGAAATGAGAAGAGATTTGATACGAAATCTGCCATCTGTAGTGTGTGTGGAAATGGAAGGAGCGGCTGTAGCGCAGGTTTGTTACGACTTTGATGTGCCGCTTATTGTGGTAAGGGTAATTTCAGATACAGCTGATGAACAGGCACATACGAGTGCCATTGGTTTTGTCAATCAGCATGCAGGAGAATATTCGCTTGCCATTCTGAAAGAATATTTACATTTGCTCGATTGAGTTTTTTGTGTTTCGGATTCTTTTCTTCCTGTTACTGAAAATAAAATATCAATGTCAGAATATTAATTTTTTAACTCATTAAAGAAATGGAAAACATGTCATTTTACCTCATCCCTATGTCGTCTATTGTAGCTTTGGGATTTGCTTATTACTTCTTTCGCTTCATGATGAAGCATAGCGAAGGAACGGACACAATGAAAACAATAGCTCAGTATGTACGTGAAGGAGCTATGTCTTACCTCAGGCAACAGTACCGGGTTGTTATCATTGTTTTTGTTGTACTGGCTTTAATTTTTGCAGTAATGGCGTACTTCGGTTTACAAAATTCGTGGGTGCCGTTCGCTTTCCTAACAGGTGGATTCTTTTCGGGATTGGCCGGATTTTTCGGAATGAAAACAGCCACCTATGCATCAGCCCGTACTGCATTTGCAGCTTCAAAATCACTTAATAAAGGGTTGCAGATAGCTTTTCGTTCGGGTGCGGTAATGGGTCTGGTGGTTGTCGGACTTGCGCTACTTGATATTTCGCTTTGGTTTATTATTCTCAATCATTTTATTCCCGATGTAGATCCGGGACATAAACTCATCGTAATCACTACCACCATGCTTACTTTTGGTATGGGAGCTTCTACTCAGGCACTTTTTGCACGTGTTGGCGGCGGTATATATACCAAAGCAGCCGATGTGGGAGCCGATTTGGTCGGGAAAGTGGAAGCCGGAATTCCGGAAGACGATCCGCGAAATCCGGCTACCATTGCCGATAATGTGGGTGATAATGTGGGCGACGTAGCCGGCATGGGAGCCGATCTGTACGAATCTTATTGCGGATCAATACTGGCTACGGCTGCTTTGGGTGCATCAGCATTTATGGCTCAGCCCGATTTGCAGCTGAAAGCTGTTTTTGCTCCGATGTTCATTGCTGCTGCAGGTGTCATATTATCCATTTTGGGTATTTTTATTGTCAAAACAAATGAAAATGCCGATATGAAAAAACTGATGTCAGCCCTGAACCGGGGTGTCAATACCAGTGCATTGCTCACTGCCGGAGCTACTTTGCTGATTCTTTACCTGCTCGGAATACCCAACTGGTTGGGATTGTCATTTTCGGTAATAGCAGGTCTAGTTTCAGGGATTATCATCGGACAGTCTACTGAGTATTATACATCACATTCTTACAAACCCACCCGGAAAATAGCTGAAAGTTCCGGAACCGGTCCTGCTACTGTTATTATTTCGGGAATAGGTACAGGAATGCTTTCCACTGCCATTCCTGTAATAACTATTGCTGCAGCTATCATGATTTCTTTCCTGAGTGCCATCAATTTTGATGTATCCAATATGGTAAGTGCCGAAAATCTGAGTAAAGGATTGTACGGAATTGGTATTGCTGCCGTAGGTATGCTTTCTACACTCGGAATTACACTGGCTACCGATGCTTACGGGCCTATTGCCGACAACGCCGGCGGCAATGCTCAAATGAGCAACCTGGATCCGGAAGTGAGAAAAAGAACCGATGCGCTGGATGCTTTAGGAAATACCACTGCAGCTACCGGAAAAGGTTTTGCCATTGGATCGGCTGCACTTACGGCTCTTGCGCTGCTTGCATCTTACATCGAAGAGGTGAAAATTGGTTTGGTGCGATTGGGCCGAACAACACTTGAAATGGCAAACGGTGATGTTATTATAACAGCTAAAGCCTCATTTGTAGATTTTATGAATTACTATGAAGTAAATCTTATGAACCCTAAAGTGCTGGTAGGAGCATTTCTGGGATCCATGATGGCATTTCTTTTCTGCGGACTTACTATGAATGCTGTAGGACGGGCTGCTCAGAAAATGGTCAACGAAGTTCGCCGTCAGTTCCGCGAAATAAAAGGAATTCTGGAAGGAGAAGCAACTCCTGACTATGCCCGCTGCGTCGAAATTTCGACTAAAGGTGCTCAGCATGAAATGCTTTTACCCTCGTTGCTTGCCATTATAGCTCCAACAGTTACCGGATTGCTTTTTGGCGTTGCAGGTGTAATGGGATTGCTCGTTGGCGGACTTGCTTCAGGATTCGTACTTGCCGTATTTATGGCTAATGCAGGCGGTGCCTGGGATAATGCCAAAAAATACGTAGAAGAAGGTCACTACGGTGGTAAAGGTTCGGAAAATCACAAAGCATGTGTGGTCGGTGATACTGTGGGCGATCCTTTCAAAGATACTTCAGGCCCATCGCTCAATATTCTGATCAAACTGATGAGCATGGTTTCCATCGTTATGGCCGGATTAATAGTGAGTTGGAGTTTGCTGTAGGAAGAAGATGGAAATTGGAAGATCGAAGCGCGAAATTTGAATCTTGCCTTCTTCTGATAAGTTCTATATCAGAAATCATTGAAAATCAACAAAAAAAGCGGATAAAACTATCCGCTTTTTTTTGTGTATTACTGATGCTCTTTTCGGAGCAAATCATTGACTGTTTTCACCGGATTGAAGGTTTCCATGGGCACTTCCACGAAAATGGTGTTCCAGTCGCTCATGGCCCCGTTCCACAATCCGGGAAGTTCCAGTGCTTTCAGCTCGCGTCCGCTTTTGGATTTAAGCGAAATAAATCCGGTGTTTTTATCCACATAGCGCACCAGGTCAAATTTCTCTCCTTTGTAATTTTTCACTCCACACACCAGATCTACCGGATTGAAGTGGGTGGAATTCAGCATTTTAGCCTTATCTTCCGGATTGCTCTGATTGATTTGTGAACTTTCGAGAATCTGAGGCGATACTGTATCATCCTCATTCACAGTGAGAAACGGTCCTCCTCCCGGTTCACCTGCATTTTTCACCATACCACACACTCGTATCGGACGGTTGAGTTTGTTATACAAATATTGGCGTAAATCGTTACCTTTGAGCGATTTGATATCCGGATGATGATTGTTGAGCTTCGATTCGCAGAACTGAGTAATCACTGCCAGTTTTGCATCTGAGATTTGTTCGTTTTCGAGTTCCCGGAGGTAAGCAAATGCCTGACTTTGAAGGTGTATCAGTAAGCCGCCAATAAGTTTTTTATATGTAACTGTAACATCTTTCAGCGAATCGGGAACCACATTATCGATATTTTTGATGAAAACGACATCTGCATCCAGGTCGTTGAGGTTTTCAATGAGCGCACCGTGCCCGCCGGGACGAAATACCAGCTGCCCATTGTCGCGGAAAGGCTGATTGTTGCTGTCGGCAGCTATTGTATCGGTTGAGGGCTTTTGCTCCGAAAAACTTACGAGAAATTGTACTCCGAATGACTTTTCGTAGGGTGGAAGACTTTCAGCTACATGTTTTTCGAACAAAGCCCTGTGTTCTGTTGAAACAGTAAAATGGATATTCACCTTTCCGTCAGTTTTGGCATACAAAGCGCCTTCTACCAGATGTTCCTGAAGCGGTGTTCGTTTTTCGGCAGGGTAGGAGTGAAACTTCAGCAGTCCTTTAGGCAGCGAGCCGTAGCTCAAACCATTGCTGTTGAGCAAATCAGACACCACATCTTTGTATCTTCCGGACGCAATCAGTTCCGGAATTGTTTTTCCCTCGTTTTTTACACATGCTTCATTCAAATCGTCGTAGAAAGCAAAATTTTCGATTTCATGGAAAAATTTCTTTTCAAAATCCGTAGAAGGATTGTCTTCATCTTTTTCAAGAAATGAAAACAGGTCTTTGAACATACGGCTTGCAGCGCCCGAAGCAGGAACAAACTTGAGAACAGATGCTTTTGATTGTTGATACAGTTCCCATT
>JAGPGR010000035.1 GCA_018055865.1 Paludibacteraceae bacterium
CAAGACTTTATGCCGGGGAGTATCACAAGGAAATACATGTAGTACGGAATATTCCACCCGCATTTCACCCCGCAAAGATAAAAAGCAGAACAGAACTCGGATTGCCCGAAGATAATATGATACTGATTCTGCAAGGTACGGGTATCAATATTGACCGCGGAGCTGAGGAGATTGTGCTTGCCATGAAGTATATGGAAAATATCATGCTTCTTATCGTTGGTAGCGGCGACGTGCTAACTAAACTCAAAGATATGGTACGCTCGGAAAAACTCGAAGAAAAAGTTATGTTCAGACCCAAAATGCCTTTTGAGGAATTACGACAATACACCATGAATGCCAATCTGGGGCTGGCACTCGACAAAGATACCAATCTCAATTACCGGTTTTCGCTTCCAAATAAATTGTTTGATTATATCCATTCACGCATTCCGGTTTTAGCATCTGATTTGCCCGAAATAAAAGAAATTATCGAAAAGTATGACATCGGATTTTTTATTCCAAATCATACACCTCAGGCAATAGCCGAAACAGTAAATCGGATTTTTGAAAACAAATCCAGATACCAGACTGTTAAACTTAATACCGGAAAAGCCGGAAAAGAACTTTCGTGGGAAAACGAGGAGATAAAACTGCTAAACGTAATTAATAACGCTAATATTCAACCTGTAACTTCTAATTTCTAATTTTTTCAAAAACGTGCTATCCATCCTGATTCCCACATATAATTATAACATTACCCGGCTGGTGAATGAACTTCACCGGCAGGCACTCAATACGTATGTGGATTTTGAGATATTGGTCATGGAGGATGGTTCCACTCTATTCCTGGAAGAGAATAAAGCAGTGGCTGATCTGGCATTTTGCAATTACACCGTTTTGACAGGAAATATCGGCCGCTCGGCCATTCGAAATCGCCTGGCCGACGAAGCCCGATACGAGCATCTGGTGTTTCTGGATTGCGATGGAGAAATCATTATGCCTCATTTTATTGAGAAATATGTATCGTTTTGCAAAGAAAATACCGTTGTGGTGGGAGGAACAGCTTACGATCCCGAAAATCGAGACCCACGGTACAGCCTGCGGTTGAAATACGGGCGCCTCCGGGAAGCCAAATCGGCCATGGAACGTGAAAAAGAAGGAATTTACTCCCATTTTTCGGCTTTCAATTTTCTAATTTCAAAGAAAATTTTCAACCAGATCCGTTTCGATGAAAGCATTCAGGGCTACGGGCATGAGGATACGCTGTTCGGACACCGAATAGCAGAATTGAAATGCAACGTGCACCACATTGACAATCCGCTGCTCCACAGCGGGTTGGACGACAATGAATCATTCATCCGCAAAACGGAAGAAAGTACCCGAAACCTCTACCTGCTTTACAAAACAGGAAATTACCCTATTCTTGAAAATCAATCGAAATTGCTCTTCACTTTCAACAGATTCGAACGAAAAAATTTCACCCATGCGCTGGCAGCTGCTTTTACCACTCTCAGACCGGTTTTAATGAGTAATCTTACAAGTTCCAATCCGTCACTCAGGTTTTACGATTTGTACAAATTACTCTTTCTTGCCAAAATCTCCCGTTCAAAATGACAACTTGTCAGTTGGTTTTTCATTTCAGGTAGCCGTTTGTCCGCCTTTTCATGTCAAATTTGCATCTTTAATTCATTGGCATAAATTTCGCTAAAGTATCCATGTATTTCAATACAACTAAATTTCAAAAAAAAACTAAAAATAGAATCATTATGAACATTAAACCATTAGCAGACCGAGTGCTTGTAAAACCAGCACCCGCAGAAGAAAAAACAGTGAGCGGAATTATAATTCCCGACAGCGCCAAAGAAAAACCACTGAAGGGTGAAGTATTGGCAGTAGGAAACGGCACCAAAGACGAAGAAATGGTAGTAAAAACCGGCGATACGGTTCTTTACGGCAAATACGCCGGTACAGAACTCGAATGGGAAGGTGAAAAATACCTGATTATGCGTCAAAATGACATTCTGGCAATAATTTAACTTCCAATTGTATATCGTAAATAATTAAATCGTAAATATAACAATGGCAAAAGAAATTTTATTTAATATTGACGCTCGCGACCAGCTGAAAAAAGGTGTCGATGAGCTTGCAAACGCAGTGAAAGTGACACTCGGCCCAAAAGGACGCAACGTGATTCTTGAAAAAAAATTCGGTGCACCGCAAATCACCAAAGACGGTGTAACAGTAGCAAAGGAAATTGAACTGGAAGATGCTTATCAGAACATGGGAGCTCAACTGGTGAAAGAAGTGGCTTCAAAAACAGGTGACGATGCAGGTGACGGTACCACTACCGCAACCGTACTGGCTCAATCAATCGTAAACGTGGGTCTGAAAAACGTTACTGCCGGTGCAAATCCCATGGATTTGAAACGCGGAATAGACAAAGCAGTGGAAAGTGTAGTAAAAAACATTGCTTCACAAGCCAGAAACGTAGGTGACAACTACGACAAAATTGAGCAAGTGGCTACCGTATCGGCCAACAACGACTCCCGAATTGGCAAACTCATAGCCGATGCCATGAGAAAAGTTTCTAAAGACGGTGTAATCACCATTGAAGAAGCAAAAGGCACAGAAACCACCATTGAAGTGGTTGAAGGTATGCAGTTCGATCGTGGTTATATTTCTCCTTACTTCGTAACCAATACCGAACAAATGGAAGTGGAATTTGAAAAACCACAAATCCTTATTTACGACAAGAAAATATCCAACCTGAAAGAACTTCTTCCAATTCTGGAGCCGGCAGTTCAATCCGGTCGTCCGATTCTGATCATTGCAGAAGATGTTGACAGCGAAGCACTCACTACCCTGGTAGTTAACCGTCTGCGCGGTTCGCTGAAAATTTGTGCCGTAAAAGCTCCCGGCTTTGGTGATCGTCGAAAAGAAATGCTCGAAGATATAGCTATTCTGACCGGTGGAACCGTTATTTCGGAAGAAAAAGGAATCAAACTGGAGAATGCAACCCTCGAAATGCTCGGAACAGCCGAAAAAGTGACTGTAGATAAAGATAATACTACCATTGTAAACGGAGCAGGTGAAAAAGATGCCATTCACACCCGCATTGGTCAGATTAAATCGCAAATTGCAACCACGACTTCGGATTACGACAAAGAAAAACTGCAGGAACGTCTGGCTAAATTGTCGGGTGGCGTAGCCGTACTTTACGTAGGAGCTGCCAGCGAAGTAGAAATGAAAGAGATGAAAGACCGCGTGGACGATGCTCTTCATGCAACCCGCGCAGCCATCGAAGAAGGCATAGTACCCGGTGGAGGTGTAGCTTACATTCGCTCCATAGATGCACTCGACAGTGTGAAAGCTGAAAACGAAGACGAACGAACAGGTATCGAAATCATCAAACGAGCTATTGAAGAACCGCTGCGTCAGATAGTTGCCAACGCCGGTAAAGAAGGTGCTGTAGTAACTCAAAAAGTTCGTGAAGGCAAAGATGACTTCGGTTACAATGCCCGTACCGATAAGTATGAAAAATTCTTCGAAGCAGGCGTTGTTGATCCGGCAAAAGTTTGCCGAATTGCGCTCGAAAATGCAGCATCCATTGCAGGCATGTTCCTTACAACCGAATGTGTCATTGTAGAAAAGAAAGAAGACAATCCGGCTCCGCAAATGCCTATGGGCGGCGGCATGGGAGGAATGATGTAAAAGCGCCTCCAAAACCTCCTCAAAAAGGGAAGCTTTAAGTTTTAAAAAAAACTCCTCAAATCATCGCTGATTTGGGGAGTTTTTTTGTCATAAATTTTCAGATTGATCCATTTCTGCGCAAAATTACAGACGTGAAATTTTCAGAAAAAGTATCTGTTCACAACTTTTTAAGAAAAAAACGGAATAAAATTCAAAATATCAGAGCTTTTTTCTTTACTTTGTAAAACATAAAATTATAATGATATGAAAATAGGAATTCTATCTTCGGGCGGCGACTGCCCAGGCATCAATGCTACAATTCGTGGTGTTGGCAAAACTGCAATCAGTAAATATGGTATGGAAGTAATCGGCGTGCATAATGGTTTTTCAGGATTGTTGTACAAAGATGTATCTCCACTTCCTGAATCTTCTTTATCGGGCATTTTGACTTTGGGTGGTACTATTTTAGGCACTGCACGCGAAAAAGAATTCAGAAAAATTCTGAAATCACCCGACAAAAAAGACCAGGAAGTAATCAAAAAAAGTTACAAGGAACTGGGACTGGATTGCCTGGTGTGCATTGGAGGCAATGGGACGCAAAAAACCACCTCGCAACTTTCAGATCTTGGTCTTAATGTAATCGGAATTCCCAAAACCATCGACAACGATGTGTTCGGAACCGATGTTACCTTTGGCTTTAATTCGGCTGTGGATATTGCCACAGATGCCATTGACAGGCTCCATTCTACGGCAAGTTCGCATCAGCGTGTCATGGTTATCGAGCTAATGGGGCATCATGCGGGATGGATTACCCTTTACGCTGGTATGGCAGGCGGAGCCGATGTGATACTTTTACCCGAACTGGGGTATGATTTAAATACCGTTGTAGAAGTGCTTAACAGAAGGAGAAAAAGCGGAAAAGCCTATTCAATTGTAGCAGTAGCTGAAGGAATAGAAGTGGAAGGTGGAACCGACGGACACCATCCGGCCACTTATTTTGCCCGAAAAATTGAAGAACTCACCGGCATTGAAGCCCGTGAAACTGTATTGGGTTACATTCAGCGGGGCGGTTCACCTTCGCCTTACGACCGGAATCTGGGCACTTTGCTTGGCGGACATGCAGCAAAACTTATCAACGATGGGAAATTCGGCAGAATGGTTGCCGTGAAAGGCATCGACGTAATTACCGACGTTCCGCTCAAAGATGTGGCAGGAAAACTTCGCCTCGTTACTCCCGATCATATCATGTTGAAACAAGGCAAGCGCATGGGTATTTCCTTCGGAAAATTAGGCTTATAAACCTGGTCATACAACAAACAAAAAACCGCAACTCTTTTCAGAATTGCGGTTTTTATATTTTTTAGCTAATGGCTTATTTTGCAGCTTTAGCTTTATTTTCGGTGTGATTTACACTTTTTACGATAGCACTGAATGCTTCCGGATGATTCATGGCTAAATCTGCCAGCACTTTGCGGTTCATTTCGATTCCGGCTTTGTGCAAAGCACCCATCAGGCGCGAATATGACATACCTTCCAAACGTGCAGCAGCATTGATACGCTGAATCCACAAGGCACGGAAACTGCGTTTTTTGTTTTTACGGTCGCGATAAGCATACTGTAATCCTTTTTCCCAGGTGTTTTTTGCAACGGTCCATACATTTCTGCGTCCTCCAAAGTATCCTCTGGTGAGACTTAAAATTCTTTTTCTTCTTTTACGTGAAGCAACGTGATTTACTGATCTTGGCATAATTAAATGAATTTTGAAAGTTAGCGCTGCAACAGGGTGCAGACTTTGCAGCTAATCATTCGGTTTGACTTGTAAGAAATTTTGTTTTTAAAAAGTTGATTTTTTGACGTAATTAAACCCGAAGCAACGATTTTACGTTCTTCACATCTACACTATCTACCAGACCTGTCTGAGTAAGATTGCGTTTTTGTTTAGTGGTTTTTTTAGTCAGAATGTGGCTTTTAAAAGCATGTTTTCTTTTGATTTTTCCTGTTCCGGTAAGAGCGAATCTTTTTTTGGCACCGGAGTTAGTTTTCATTTTTGGCATCTTTTCTTATTTTATATATTATTGAAATTCTGTTATTTAGTTTTTTTGGGAGAAAACATGATAATCATGCGCTTACCTTCCAATTGAGGAAGCTGGTCCACTTTGGCATATTCTTCCAAATCGTTGGCAAAACGCAGCAATAGCACCTCGCCCTGATCCTTGAACAATATGGAACGACCTTTGAAAAAAACATATGCTTTCACCTTATCACCGTCCTGCAGAAACTTGATAGCATGTTTCAGTTTGAAATTGTAATCGTGATCGTCGGTTTGGGGCCCAAATCGTATTTCCTTGACATCAATTTTGGTCGATTTTGCTTTATTTTCCTTCTCCTTTTTTCGCAGTTGATACAAATACTTCTGATAATCAACTACTTTACAAACGGGTGGTACTGCAGTTGCAGCAATTTCAACCAAGTCCAATTCCAAGTCTTCGGCTATTTGCATGGCACGATCAAAAGCATATATGCCCGGCTCAACATTATCACCAACTAATCGGACTTCCTTTACGCCTTTAATTTTCTCATTAATTCTGTTAGGCGCTTCTTTCTGATGACCTTGTCTGGGTCTCATAAACGGTTGTTTAGCTATTGCTTGTTTCCTCCTATTTTTTAGTTATTTGAATAATTTTGTATTCTTTTTTGAGCCTGCAAATATAATGCTATTTTTTCAATTTACAAAACATTGGAGTGACGAATTTAGGATAAACTGTGCACTAAATCCATCCGCCAATTCCATCATACTATTTATCATTATCCTCGATTATTCGGTTTGTTAATTTTCCAACAGACTGATTAACAAAGTTTTAAACTCCGAATTTGTATATGTCATATTTTATGAGTAATTTTGCACTCTAATTTTTGCAGAAAGCTGCAAAGAAAAACCAAATTATGAAGAAACTGATATTGTTGTTTGTTGTACTTTCAATGATTTTTTCATCATCGGCGTACAGCCAGCAAAGAGTGAAAGCCTCATATTATGCAGACAAATTTCACGGACGAAAAACTGCAAGCGGCAAACTCTACAACCGCGACAGTTTGACTTGTGCTCACAAAACTTTACCTTTCGGGACCATTCTTAAAGTAAAAAATCCCCGAAATGAGAAAGAAATTTATGTGAAAGTAACCGATCGGGGCCCTTTTATCAAGGGACGAACTATTGATTTATCCTATGCTGCTGCCAAAAAAATTGGTGTAATAGGACATGGTGTTGCAAGTGTTGATGTTTTCAGAACTGACCTGAAACAAATCCCCCAAAGGGATGATAAACCGGAAGAAAGAATTTCGATACCGGATTCAATCGATTTCAGAAAAATGGAAATTTTGATGGATACCATCACTATTATTCAGCCTGACAACACAAAAGTAGCTAACGACAGTTTGAAGTTAGCTTCGCTAATCAATAATCCTGTATTCTAAAAAAATCAGCCTGAAAAATCAGGCTGTTTTTTTTTGTTTATCCCATCCGCAGAAAAATCATTCCTCCACTTCTACATCATCGTCTTCTTCTGTATCAAAAACTGAAAGTTGACGGTTAAAAATTTCATCCAGCGACAACTGAAAAGTTTCGGTATGCTGTACTCCGTCAATAGTGGTGAGGTATTCAAGAATAATCTGGAGCAAATGACGATTATCTTTTGCATAAATCTTGATAAACATGGAGTATTTGCCTGTAGCATAATGACATTCTACAATCTCAGGCACTTTTTTGAGTTCAGTTACTACCGCCTGAAATTTGCTGATGTCAGAAAGCACAATACCGATGTAAGCACATGTTTGATAGCCTATTTTGTAGGTATCAACTACAAATTCGGAGCCTTTGATGATTCCAAGATTTCGGAGTTTCTGAATTCGCTGATGAATAGCAGCACCTGAAACATTACATTCGCGGGCTACCTCAAGGAATGGAATTCGGGCGTCTTTTGAGATTAGTTGTAATATTTTTTTATCCAACCTGTCAATTTGATGATGTCCCATTGTTTTTTGGTTTAAGTATTTAAGAATTAATTTTAATTAGAATATTTATACGGACAAAATTATTTATTTTATTTGATTTTTCCTAATAAAAATTACATTTATTACATTTTATCAAAAAAAAATACTTTTTCACCGGTATTTTTCGTTTTTCGTATCTTCCAGTATACTCAGGTAGCTCTGGTACCTCGACTGACTGATATAATGTTTTTCGAGAGCATCCAGCACCGCGCAATCGGGCTCGTGTGTATGAGTGCAATTATTGAACCGGCATTTTTTGGAGATTTCAAATATTTCTCTGAAAAAATGTCCAATCTCGTTTTCTTCCATTTCAATAGTACCAAATCCTTTTATACCGGGAGTATCGATGATGCTGCCGCCGGCGGGGAGTTCGAACATCTCCGAAAATGTAGTTGTATGCATTCCTTTATTGTGATATTCGGATATTATGTTAGTGCGGACATTCAACTCAGGAATGAGTTGGTTGATAATGGTCGACTTGCCAACACCCGAATTGCCCGAAATCAGGGTAATTTTGCCTGTAAGGAATTCTCTTAATTCTATCAGAGATACAGAATCAAGTGCCGATACAAGAAATACCGGATAACCGATTATTTCGTAGAGTTTTTTCAGATTCGATGCATATTCTTTTTCTGAACTATCGTATCTGTCAGTTTTATTAATTATCAGACATGCTGATACCCGATAGGCTTCGGCTGTTGCCAGAAAACGATCGATAAAAACAGTTGATGTTTCGGGGTAATTGATAGTAACTACCAATGCCACCAAATCCAGGTTGGAAGCTAAAATCTGCGAAAATTTGGACAGGTTGGAGGAGCGGCGGATAATGTAATTCTTTCTGTCGCACAGTTCCTGTATGACGGCCGAGCCATCGGGTGTTAACCTGAATTCCACTCTGTCGCCTACGGCAATGGGATTGGTAGTGCGAATGTCTCTGATACGGAGATTGCCTCTGATTTTGCAATCAAATAATTGTCCGTTATCCGTTTTCACGGTGTACCAACTGCCCGTATTTTTCACAACAAGTCCCTGCACTGTCTGAAGTTTGAAGTCTTATCCCGATTGTATCTATCGGGAGGAGTCTGAAGTCTGGAGATTGAAAAACAAAAGCGATTATTCAAACAACCGCTTTTGTGTGCCAACCTGCATGCAACAGGTTGGTGTAATACGTTTTTTTTTACGTAAAATTTGCATTTACACGGTCATTATTTCTTTTTCTTTTTCAACCAGCAATTCATCCACTTTTTTGATATATTTATCGTGCATTTTCTGCATATCGGCTTCTGCATCTTTTTCCACATCTTCCGGAAGTCCTTCCTTTATCATCTTTTTGAAATGCTCTATTGCCTCCCGACGCGCGTTTCGAATGCTGATTTTGGCTTCTTCGCCATCAGCCCGGGCCTGTTTGACCAGATGTTTGCGGCGTTCTTCAGTCAGGGGAGGAATTCCCAGGCGGATTACTTCACCATTGTTGACCGGTGTAATGCCTACGTCAGAATTTAGAATAGCTTTTTCCAACACGTGAATCATGGCTTTTTCCCAGGGTTGAATGGCAATGGTTTTTGCATCGGGTGTAGTTACTGTTGCTACATTGGCCAATGGCACCATCGACCCGTAATAATCCACCCGTATCCCGTCAAGGATACGTGTATTGGCTTTTCCTGCCCGTATGTGAGCCAGCGCTTCATCTAAATAATCGATTGCAGCTTTCATGTATTCTTCTGCATCCTGCATTATTGCTTTTGTGTCTAACATAATTTTTCAGTTTAGTCCCTAAATTCCTCTCGTAAAAGAACTTAAAGAATTTTATTGTTTTTGATTTAATCGTTAGGTTTTCCGGTAAATATGTTTTATGGAATTTTATTGCTCACCAATGTTCCGATCTTTTCTCCTGTCAACACTTTTTTAAGGTTACCTAACGTATCCATATCGAATACGTAAATAGGCATATTATTCTCTTTACACATGGTTGTAGCAGTAAGATCCATCACTTTCAGGCTTCGATTGTATATTTCATCGTAAGTTATTTCATCGAATTTTGTTGCTGAAGGATCTTTCTCCGGGTCAGCCGTGTAAACTCCATCTACGCGTGTTCCTTTGAGCATCACATCGGCTTCTGTTTCGATAGCCCGCAATGAAGATGCAGTGTCAGTGGTAAAATAAGGATTACTCGTTCCGCCTGCTATCAACACCACTTCTCCTCGTTCGAGACATTCCACCGCGTAACGTTTGCTGTAATACTCTCCCACCGGCTCCATGCGTATGGATGTGAGCACGCGTGACTTTGTGCCGTTTGCCTGCAAAGCCGAATTGAGCGCCAGGCTGTTGATTACAGTTGCCAGCATTCCCATTTGATCTCCCTGTACCCGGTCAAAGCCTTTTTTAGAGCCGCTTATACCACGGAAGATATTTCCACCGCCAATCACAATGGCCACCTGAACCCCCATGCCAGCCACTTCGCTAATTTGGTCGGCATATTCTTCAAGCCGAACCGTATCAATTCCCTGCTTGGATGTACCGGCAAGCGATTCACCGCTCAATTTTAACAAAATACGTTTAAACTTTATCATGGGTTGCATTTATTTTTTCAATAACAAAAGTAAGTAATTTGCTTCAGATTTGCAAGAGAAATAAATCTATCTGTAGAAATTTGAGATTTCAGCAATTCATTGTTTTTGATACATTTTTCAGAGAAAAATATCTGAAATAAACGTAAAAGCAGGATTGTGAAGTTTGCTGTAATTCTAACGGATAACACATTTGAAAATACTTTCGCGGGATGAATTTTCTATAATCCGCACCACATATATTCCCGGATTCAATTGAATTGAGAATTCGTTGTTTGCACTTTTCTGCGTAATATTTCTCCCCGAAGCATCGAAAACACGGACGAATGAATTATCTTCAAATCCGTTGATATAAAGCGTTTTATCATTAGTCCAATAGCAAATAGACGGAGAGATGGTAGTGGAAACAGCGTTGGGTATGTAGTTTAATTTCTTGTCCATCCAGGTTACCCGCTCGCTGATGAAAGTTTTCATGGCCTCTACTTCGGCCCGGTAGCTGCCCAACGCACGAAAATTCATGTGAACCCGCTGATTCAGGATATTCCAGCGTGTAAAATTCAACTGTTGTGACTGATTTATTTCGTCTGCATACCGATCGACTACACTTTTCAGCACATCTGCCGAAACCACATTACGGTCTCTGTAACCGGCATATATTTTTTTCAAATCTGTCATCATCAGAGGATCAGAAAACAGGCGGTTTACCCAATCGTGCACTCCATTGGCTGTACTACCGGTAGAGTTGTAAATCCATGACTGGTTCTGATTAATCGGATACGTTCTGGAGTCATTTTCGTAAGCAATATCGTAATCCCAAACGGGTCCGAAATAGAATTTATCTTTAGAGGGATCTCCTATCGTATTTCTGAATTTATACATGTACACACTCCAGTAAGTATCAGTATTTCCGCTCATTTCTCCTATTAAAAAATGGCGTAAAAAAGTTTCGGTATCCAGGTATTTTCTAAATCCTGCGGTGGGGCTGGTATAGCTTGAAGAATACACAGAAGCTTCCATCTGATTGAAATGATTAACAATGTAATTTCGCTGAGCACTGATAATCTCGTCGTCCTTGGGATATTTTATTGTTACCGGAATCCTGTTTCGTCCGGATTCAAACCACGATATTTCATTGTAAGCATAGGCATCCATTTCGAGCAGATAGCCTCCCGAAAGATCGGGCAGTGCGTTTGTTGCAGCCGGTATTTTTTCCACCGGCACTCTGGCTGAAGCCACCTCTACCTGGTCGCAAAGTTGAT
>JAGPGR010000276.1 GCA_018055865.1 Paludibacteraceae bacterium
GCTCTTGTTTCGCGGATAACAGTAATCTTCACCTGTCCCGGATAAGTCATTTCATCCTGAATCTTTTTAGCGATATCGAACGAAAGTAATTCTGTTTCTTTATCATCAATTTTGTCGGCTCCAACAATCACTCGTAGTTCGCGACCAGCCTGAATGGCATAAGTTTTAAGAACGCCAGGGTAGGAGAGAGCCAGATTTTCTAAATCGTTCAGTCGTTTGATATAAGCTTCGACAATCTCGCGGCGTGCACCGGGACGTGCGCCTGATATGGCATCGCAAACCTGAACTATGGGAGCGATCAGCGTTTCCATTTCTACTTCGTCGTGGTGAGCGCCTACAGCATTGCAAATATCTGGTTTTTCTTTGTATTTTTCGCACAAACGCATACCAAGAATAGCGTGTGGCAATTCTGGTTCATCATCTGGCACTTTGCCTATATCGTGCAACAGACCAGCGCGTTTTGCTTTTTTAGGATTTAATCCAAGTTCGGAGGCCATGGTGGCGCAAAGATTAGCTACCTCGCGTGAGTGCTGCAAAAGGTTCTGTCCGTATGACGAGCGATATTTCATTTTTCCTACCATACGAATGAGTTCGGGGTGCAGGCCATGAATGCCGAGGTCGATAGTGGTACGTTTACCAATTTCAATAATCTCTTCTTCTACTTGTTTGTGTACTTTGTTTACAACTTCTTCGATGCGTGCCGGATGGATACGTCCATCTGTAACGAGCTGGTGAAGGGATAAACGTGCAATTTCGCGACGAACGGGATCGAATGCCGAAAGGACAATTGCTTCGGGGGTGTCGTCAACAATGATTTCTACTCCGGTAGCAGCTTCGAGTGCGCGGATATTACGACCCTCGCGACCGATGATGCGGCCTTTGATCTCATCGGATTCAATATGGAATACTGTTACCGAGTTTTCAATGGCGGTTTCAGTAGCCACACGCTGAATGCTCTGAACAACTATTTTTTTTGCTTCTTTGTTGGCTGTCATTTTAGCCTCTTCCATTATATCGTTGATGTAGGACATGGCCTCGGTTTTGGCTTCTTCCTTCATGGCTTCTATAAGTCGCTCTTTGGCCTGATCGGCGGATAAGCCGGAGATGGCTTCGAGTTGTTCGTGAGCCTGACGGCTCAGGTGTTCAAGGTCTCTTTTCTTGTTTTCGAGCAGGCTGAGTTGTTGTTCGTGGGTTTCGCGAAGTGCTTCTACTTCGTTTATTTTACGTTGCATTTCACCTTGTTTCTGGTTGAGTTGCATTTCGCGCTGCTGTAGTTTTACTTCTTTTTCCTGAACTTTTGCATTGCGTTGCATTACTTGTTGTTCGTGCTCGGCTTTGAGTGCAATAAATTTTTCTTTAGCCTCTATCAGTTTGTTTTTCTTGAGCAGCTCAGCTTCAGCTTCAGCCTCAAGTCTTGCTCTTTTATTGAAAACCCTTAGAAGAACTAATGTCCCTCCGGTTCCCAGCACAAAGGCGATGATTCCTATTATTATTGATGTCATGATACTTATTGTGTTGGTTTTAAATTAATTGTTTGTATATATTGATTGATTCATTGTTATTAGTTATAAAAAAAAAGCATTCCGAAGACAGAGATCCATCAAATCAGTAAATTTGATTGAATCACCCATCAGCGCAATGCAGGAAAAACACAAAGTGTAAACGAAATTTTATTTTTTAGCAAGCAAAGTTTTTAATTCTTCGTCGAGATGTTTAATCTTTTCGGCCATTGGAACTAAGTCCTGGTCTATCTCCTGTTTTGATAAGGCAACGGCTAATCTGAAGGCAACTAAAACAAGTATTTCTTCAGTGGCTCGCTGGCTGTAGATCTTCTGGTATTCATCCAGAAATCTGACAACAAGTTTTTCTGCTTTCCGGTATATCTCCTCATCTTTTCGGGCGATATTCAAAGGCATTCTGAACCCGCCTATTTGGATGTGGATTTTAAATATTTCTTCGTTTTTATTCATACGCTTTATTCATCTAAAAGCGCTAAACATTTGTCAATTTCCCGCACCATTTTGTTTATTCGTTGCTTCGATTCGTTTCGGTCTTCCTGACTGACACCTAAATTTCGGGCAATGCGTAAATGGTCGTAATTTTTCCGAAGTTCAAGAACATCCTGATGAGCATGCATTAGATCGGTATGTTTCCGTTCCAATTCTGCTTTTAGCTCGGCATTTTGTTCCTGTAATGACTGGTACTCTGACATCAGTTTTCGCAGTTTTAGTTCAAATGCGGCTATTAGTTCTTCGTATCTGTTGGTCATTTTATCGGTAAATTCGCCACAAAAATAGTATTTTGCTTTGAATTAATAAAATTTATTGCGTTTTTTTCGATAAGTTATTTGAAAAACTGAATTTGTACTTAAAGCTAAACAGATTAGAATGCAGAAGCATCCTTTGTATAGAAAGCTCATTCATGGTTTTCATCTGTCAGAACCATATTTCAGAAAGCTAAAGACCGCAAATCCAGAACATGTTGTTTTTAAAACAGTTTTCGGATAAACAAATCGACATTTACTGATTTGTTTATCCGAAAAACAGTGTAATCCGAAAATTATTTATTTTGCTCCTTTGCCCAACTATCTTTCAACGATACGGTGCGGTTGAAAATAAGATGATCTGGAGTTGAATCAGGATCAACATTAAAATATCCGATGCGTTGGAACTGAAAGTGATCTAGGGCCCGGGCATTTTGGAGCGAAGGTTCAACGTAGCAGTTTGTAAGTACCTTGAGCGAATCAGGATTGAGCAAGTCGCGGAAATCGCGTGGATCGGCCGATGGGTTTTCGACGCTAAACAAGCGGTCGTAGAGTCGCACCTCGGCTTTGATGGCCTGAGCTGCCGATACCCAATGCAGCGTTCCTTTCACTTTGCGGCTCGATTCAGGCATACCGCTCTTTGTCATTTCGTCGTATTCGCAATAGATTTCCTCAATATTGCCATCTTTATCTTTCTTACAGCCGGTGCATTTTACAATATAAGCACTTTTCAGACGAACTTCCTGGCCGGGAGTCATACGGAAAAATTTCTTTGGTGCATCTTCCATGAAGTCTTCACGCTCAATGTATAGTTCGCGTGAGAAAGGAATCTGGCGAGTTCCTGCCGATTCGTCCTCAGGATTGTTTCCGGTTTCCATCATTTCAACCAATTCTTCGGGATAGTTTGTTACAATAAGTTTTACCGGATTGATAACTGCATTGACGCGAGTGGCTGTTTTGTTTAAGTTTTCACGCACAGCATGTTCCAATAGTCCTATGTCGTTCTGCGCTTCAAACTTTGTATACCCGATTTTGTCGATAAAATTATGAATGGCTTGTGGAGAATAGCCACGACGGCGCAAACCACAAATCGTAGGCATACGTGGATCGTCCCAGCCACTTACCAAACCTTCCTGAACAAGTTGAAGCATTTTACGCTTACTCATTACTGTGTAGGTAAGATTCAAGCGGTTGAATTCAATCTGGCGCGGACGATAAT
>JAGPGR010000277.1 GCA_018055865.1 Paludibacteraceae bacterium
TGTATTGTCTGGCTATGCGTTGAATTTCGGCAGGCATAGTGGCCGAAAAGAGCAATGTACGCCGGGTATCGGGTGTTTCCTTCAGAATGGTTTCGATATCTTCTTTGAAACCCATATTCAGCATTTCATCGGCTTCGTCGAAAACAAGGTAATTGATGTTTCCCAGTTGAATTTTTCCCCGTTCGGTCAGGTCGATGAGCCTTCCGGGCGTAGCCACGATGATTTGCGGTGTGCGATCAAGTTCTTTCAGCTGTTTGCGGATATCTTCACCACCATAAACAGGCACAATGTGCACGTCAGACATATTTTTGGAGTATCCTTTCAGGTCGTTACAAATCTGAATACACAATTCGCGTGTGGGTGCAAGTACCAAAGCCTGAACATCACGGCGTTTTACATCTATCATATTTAGTATCGGAAGTCCAAAAGCAGCCGTTTTACCGGTTCCTGTCTGAGCAAGTGCCACTAAATCAGATACCTCCGTAAGCATATACGGAATTACTTGTTCTTGTACGGGCATAGGTTGTTCATAGCCCAGTTCTTCGACAGCCGAAAGGATTTCAGCTCTCAAATTGAGTTCTTTAAATGTCATTTTTTGTTTTTTAGTACACGTTCTGAGTGGTAACCCGAAGCCCATTGAAAGCAAAATCAAGTGCTTTCAAACCATTAGCAAGTATAATAAGAAAAGTTCCCGAGCGGGAAACGTGTACCTTTAAGATATCCATCTGTCTGACCGACAGCACAATTCAGATTTTTACCCACAACGTATAGTTGTTTTATAAATCGGGTGCAAAGGTACAATAAAATTTCGGGAAATCAGGATACTCTACACAAAAATTTATTCTTGAATTCGGTTGCCTGCAACGCAGAATTCAAAGCTATATGAATTGTGTATAAATTCCACTTTATTTTCTTTCATTATATTAAAAAAAGAAGTAATTTTGCATAAAAGTATTACAATAATCAATTAATTGAAATTCAAAACTTTAAAATTATTTCTATTATGAAACCTATGACTAAAAGTCCGCTGCAGATAGCCCGTTCACACTATAATCCCAAAGTTCCGACAGCACTGACGGGCGATATTTCAATCAGAGAAGGCGAAGTCACCCAATCTGTAGCAGATCAGGAAGAAATAAAAAAATTGTTTCCCAATACATACGGAATGCCTCTTATCGAATTTGAGAAGGGCAATAAAACAGATTACCCGGCCATTAATGTGGGAGTTATTCTATCAGGCGGACAGGCTCCCGGTGGACACAACGTTATCTGCGGAATTTTCGACGGATTGAAAAAACTCAATCCTGAAAGTAAATTATACGGTTTTTTGGGAGGACCAAGCGGATTGGTAGATCATCACTATGCAGAACTTACAGCTGAAATAGTTGCCGAATACCTAAATACAGGTGGTTTTGACATAATCGGCTCCGGCAGGACAAAACTGGAAGAAGAATGGCAGTTTGAAAAAGGAAAAGAAGTGTGCGACAAGCTGAACATCAAAGCTATTGTAATTATCGGCGGCGACGACTCAAACACCAATGCGTGTGTGCTTGCAGAATATTACAAGCAACACAATGCCGGCATTCAGGTAATTGGCTGCCCTAAAACCATCGATGGTGACCTGAAAAACGAGATGATTGAAACATCCTTTGGTTTTGATACTGCCTGCAAGGTATATTCCGAATTGATTGGTAACATACAGCGTGATGCCAGTTCGGCTAAAAAATACTGGCACTTTATCCGATTGATGGGTCGCTCAGCCTCTCACATTACGCTGGAATGCGCCCTTCAGAGCCAGCCCAACATTGCCCTAATTTCCGAAGAAGTAGAAGCAAATAACATGACTTTGAAAGATATTGTTGACTATATAGTGAATATCATTGTTGAGCGTGCAAAATCCGGATTAAACTACGGTACTGTTCTTATTCCCGAAGGGCTGATTGAATTTATTCCTGCCATGAAAAAGCTGATGGCAGACCTCAACGATATGCTTGCAGACAACGATGATTTCAATGCTATGACTTCTGACGAAGAGCGTCGGGAATATGTGAAAGGAGTGCTCAATCCTGAAAGTACAGCTGTATATCGCAGCTTGCCAAAGGGAATAGCCCGCCAGCTCACGCTCGACCGCGATCCGCACGGCAACGTGCAGGTGTCGCTTATTGAAACCGAAAAACTGCTTATCGAAATGGTGGCAAAAAGACTTGCTCATCTGAAAGCCGAAGGAAAATACAAAGGAAAATTCGCTGCCATCAATCACTTCTTCGGCTACGAGGGTCGTTGTGCCATTCCTTCCAATTTTGATGCAGACTATACGTATTCGCTTGGCGTAGTGGCTTCCCTGTTGATTAATGCCGGGAAAACCGGCTATATGGCATCGGTGCGTAATCTGACTGCTCCGGCTTCCGAATGGATTGCAGGCGGTGTACCCATTACTTTGATGATGAATATGGAGCGCCGTCACGGAAAGATGAAACCGGTTATTCAAAAAGCCCTGGTGGATTTGAACGGAGAACCGTTTAAATTCTTCGAAAAATACCGCGACAAATGGTCGGACGATACTTCGGATTACATCTATCCGGGTCCAATTCAGTATTTTGGGCCTTCTGAAGTTTGCGACCAGCCTACACGAACTCTACTGCTTGAAAAAGGAAAATAGATTGTCATCAAATTCAGTTTACATTCTATTCTCTGAGAATTATCAAACCTCCCGATTAACTAACGTATTCGGGAGTTTTTTTTTGGGAGAAAACATACAAAACTGAGTGAATGAACGTTTTTAAAAGACAGAATTTTTCATTCAAACTTTGACATGATTCTTTTTTTCTTACCGATAGCGCATTTTCGTCGCAGGTAACTGAACAAAAGCAACAAAATACTGTTTTTTATTGAAATCACTTTGAATCAGATTACGATTGATATACGTTAAATTATTATTCAGAAAATCAGAATTTAAACGTCCCAAAGGTCAAAGTTTTCAAATAATTTTATTTTTTTTTTGTAGCTATTTTTTTTTGAATAACTTTGTGAAAAAAATAGAAAAACATTATACCAAAATGTATAAACACGTTTTACCCGGAAACCTTCTTTCTGTTTTATTGATACTATCAGTTGCCGGTCTGCTGAGCAGTTGCATTACGGCCAAAAAAGTCAATTATCTGCAAAAACCTTCAGGACCCATACCGGCTTACAACGACGACATCGGATACGAAGAATACACCATCTCAACTTCCGACAAGTTGTACATCAGGGTTTACTCACCCGACAAAAACATCAACACCATTTACAACGGGAGCACTCAGATGATGGGCGGAAGCATGTTATCAGGTTCGGATTACACCGATTTATATACCTATCAGGTGAAAGATAACGGGGCAATAAGTCTTCCATTGGTGGGCGATGTGTACCTGACCGGACAAAACATCCGACAGGCTAAAAAAACAGTAGAAAATGCCATTAAAACCACCATGGTTGATGATTGT
>JAGPGR010000278.1 GCA_018055865.1 Paludibacteraceae bacterium
GGCAAGCAGTTCTCCGATTCGGGTAATTTTCTGACTGAAAACTGCCTCCAGTGATTTTCCTTCCTGATTTCGGAATGCTATCAACTGTTCGACAGCCAGATTAATTGTTTTCAGAATCTCTCCCCATTCATTTTCATCCAGTTCTTCTATTTCGGTTTTCAGCACATCGGGTAAGCGCATCAAAACGGCCATCCAATCCTGGATTTGAGGTATTCCTGTTTCTGCAGAAAGCGTTTGTAACTGCTCATAATATGATTTTACGACTGCCTGATTAATCTTTGCGCCACTCTCTTTGCCTGAATAATCGATGTATAGTGAGAAATCAACTTTTCCCCGCTCTAGTCTGTTAACCAGTAAATTACGTATTTCGATATCTTTTTCGCGATAAACTCCTGAAATACGGGTAGAAAGGTCAAACTGCTTGCTGTTCAGCGATTTAATCTCCACTACTATTTTTTTGTTATTTATTTCGCAATAGGCCTTTCCGTAGCCTGTCATGGATTGTATCATACTTTATTTTTTTAATTTCACAAAAATACTACAAATAATCAGTTGCAGCGTTCATTTATATTGTTTTTTACCGAAAAAGGAATTTCCGGAACAAGAAATCCAAAAAATACTTTTGCCTTCGTAAAACAAAAATCCCCTGATATTCAGAGGATTTTAAAAAAATATAACCGGATATTAAAATCCCAGCGTGAAATTGACCGATGAGCGTACCAAATTTCCGTTTTCCAGTACAGGAATCGGATAAAATCGATATGCTACGTTAAATCCAAACATGTACAACAGTTTTACTCCGGTTCCTACTGTCCAGCCTATCTGAAAGGGATTATAGTCTTTGTAGGTATATCCGTCTAATTTTGCAGATGTAATCAATTCTACGGTTGGACCGGTGTAAACTTTTACGCCAAAAGCCCTTAAAGATGATTTATAGAGATTATAGCCCACATAAGCCGGCACGGAAACGGAAAATGTTTTCAAATAAGCGTTGCTGGCACTCATAGCAAAGTTTCCATCAGGATAAATGGTGTATTTGCTCCAGTTCAAATCGCCTCCCACATACCAATAGGCTCTGGGCGCAGATTCAAAGTTTCGGGTGTATCCGGTTCCGATAGCAAAGTTTCTCCACCGAAAATCTTCTGTCTTGTCGATATCCCATCCAAGATGAAAATTTTTCCACATTTGTTTATCGAAATCCGGTGCTTTTTGTTTTGCTTTCGCTTTAGGTTTATTTTTATCCCAAACCAGTTCGGAACTCAATGTGGGATCTTGTACAACTATTTCATTTTCAGTTATTACAGGATTTTCATTCGTTATATTTGTATTTTCTTCGGCTTTCAGCTGAAAACCTGTCATACAAAACAATAAAAGCGGCAAGTAAATCATTAATTTTTTCATATTCAACTGTATATAAATTATTATCGATTAAATTAGTTTTAACTGAATGCGTTTTCGGGCAAGATCCACTTCCAATACCCTCACCTGCACGTGCTGATGCAGCGAAACCACATCTCCGGGATTGCTCACAAAGCTGTCGGACATGTTGGAAATGTGAATCAGTCCGTTTTCTTTTATTCCCACATCACAAAACGCGCCAAAGTTTGTCACATTTGTAATTATTCCGGACAATTCCATTCCTTCTTTCAAATCGTTGATATCTTTCACGTTCGGATCAAATTCAAATACTTTGATAACCGACCTCGGGTCTCTTCCGGGTTTTTCAAGCTCATCCAGAATGTCGTTTAGCGTAGGTAATCCCACTTTGTCCGTTACGTATATCGTCAAATCCAACGAGTTTCTGATATCCTTGATACCAATCAGTTCGTTCGTTTTTTTGCCCAAATCTTTGGCCATTTTACTCACCACGGAATAACTTTCGGGATGAACGGCTGAATTGTCCAGCGGATTATCGCCGTTGGCAATACGCAAAAATCCGGCGCATTGTTCAAACGTTTTTGCACCGAGTTTCGGCACTTTTTTCAGTTCGGTTCTGTTGTTGAATGCGCCGTTTTCGGTCCTGAAATCAACGATATTTTGTGCCAGTTGTGGTCCAAGCCCCGAAATGTAAGTCAGCAGATGTTTGCTGGCAGTATTCAGGTTCACTCCTACCCTGTTTACGGCATTTTCTACTGTTTGATCCAGCGATTTTTTTAATTTCACCTGATCCACGTCGTGCTGATATTGACCCACACCTATTGATTTCGGGTCAATTTTTACTAATTCTGCCAGTGGATCCATCAACCTTCGACCAATAGAAACCGCTCCACGCACGGTAACATCATAATCCGGAAATTCATCACGGGCAATTTTGGAAGCTGAATAAATAGAAGCACCATTTTCACTGACTGAGAATACCTGAACTTTTCTATCGTAACGGATATTCTGAATGAAATGCTCTGTTTCACGGCCAGCTGTTCCATTTCCGATAGCAATAGCCTGAATATCATAAGCCTCCACCATTTTTTGAATCTTGCGTACTGCCTGCGAATGCTCTTTCACAGGAGGGTGAGGATAGATATTCTCATTGTGAAGCAGGTTTCCCTGAGCATCCAGGCATACCACTTTGCACCCGGTACGAAAACCGGGATCGATTCCCATCACCCGTTTCTGTCCGAGAGGCGGTGCCAGCAATAATTGCCTTAGATTTTCAGTAAAAACACGAATGGCTTCTGTATCGGCCTTTTCCTTACCCGAAGTTGCAAATTCGTTTTCGATGGAGGGTTTCAACAATCGTTTGAAGCTATCCTCAACCGCTTCAGCCACCTGGTCACCGCTTTCGTTTTCCGATTTTTTGAATATCCGAAGCAATCGTTCCATACACTTATCATCATCACCGGATATTCCAACGCGCAGAAATCCTTCCGATTCACCCCTTCGCATAGCCAGCAATCGGTGCGAACTTATTCTGGATAATTTTTCGGATGCATCAAAATAATCGCGGTATTTCTGAGCTTCTTCCTCTTTTCCTTTTATCAGTTTTGAAGTTATTACGGCTTCGTGTGAAAAATTGGAGCGAACGGCATTGCGTGCAACTTCACTTTCACTGACCCATTCTGCTATAATATCACGAGCGCCTTTCAATGCATCCTCTTCACTGGTTACTTCGCCGGTTATGTATGGTTTGGCAGAAATTGAAACATGATTTGAATGTTGAGCCATCAGAATTTTTGCCAGTGGTTCCAGCCCTTTTTCGCGGGCAATTTCGGCTCGTGTACGTTTTTTGGGCTTATAGGGAAGGTAAATATCTTCCAGTTCGACGGTATTCCAGCACTCCTCTATCCGTTTCCGAAGTTCTGGTGTCAGTTTTTCCTGCTCTTCGATGGTTTTAAGAACTGTTTCTTTGCGTTTTATCAGTTCGTTGAGTTTATCGTGTTGTTCCTTCAAATCAGCAAGTTGCACTTCGTCCATGCCGTCGGTTACTTCCTTTCTGTAACGGCTTATGAAAGGAATAGTAGCTCCTTCGTCGAAAAGAG
>JAGPGR010000279.1 GCA_018055865.1 Paludibacteraceae bacterium
AAATTATCGAATTCTGCCATCAAACGAAGATTCTTATCGTTCAACTCCTCACATTTCTGAGTCAGTTGAGTAATTTCATCTGCAATTTTGTCAGTTTCTACAGACTGGCTTTCAGAAGCATTTTCGTTCTGATTGGTGGTTTCCACATTTTCGGGAGTCAGGTCTGCATTCTTTTCTGTATCGTGTTCAGGAGCGTGTTTTCTATTTTTCATATCCGAAGTTTTCTTTATTATTTTAAAAATAGGATTATATTATCTTTGTTATGTACCGATTGGCAGTTTGCATATTGCAAGAAACCTGCCAAAACATCCGAAACTCTTTTTTGTCAGAATTCGGGACATTTTGGCAGGTTATTATTTTTCAACTATCAGGATTATTTTCTCTCAAGCCAATTTACAAAATTATCCGGATTCTCGTCAAAAGCGAATGATTTTGACATCGGATTGCCCTGGTTGTCAAGCATTACGTAGAAAGGTTGGGCATTTGCTCCGAATTTGAATCGCTGGAGGTAGCTCCATTTGTCCCCTATTGTTTTGATTTTGCGTGTGCGTCCGTTTTCGGTCACTTCATAGGGTTCTTTCAGTGGCGATTTATCATCCACATAAAGCGAAATCAATACATAATCATTGTTCAGCAGGTTGCTTACGCGCGGATCTGTCCATACGGCCACTTCCATTTTGCGGCAGTTGACACACCCGAAACCGGTAAAATCAATGATCACAGGTTTGTTCATGGCGGCGGCATAATTCATTCCCAGCTCATAATCGGTGAATCTGGCATGCACATCATTTTCATACAGATTGAAATCCTGCGTAATTACCGGCGGCGAGAATGCGCTTACCGCTTTCAATGGGGCACCCCACAATCCGGGAATCATGTAAATAGAAAATGCCAGCGAAATGATTCCTAAAAACAAGCCTGTGACTGATGTGTGTTTGGTTTCATCATCGTGCTTGAAGCGCAGTTTTCCGATGAGGTAAAAGCCTAACAAAGCAAATATTACAATCCACAACGCCAGGAATGTCTCACGGTCGAGGAGTCCCCAGCCATAAGCCAAATCGGCAACAGAGAAGAACTTGAGCGCCAGCGCCAGCTCCAGGAATGCCAGCACCACTTTCACACGGTTGAGCCATCCACCCGATTTGGGCATCGACTTGAGCAACGACGGGAAGAAAGCAAAAAGGCTGAAAGGAATGGCCAGTGCAATGGCAAATCCCAGCATACCGACGGCAGGAGCCAGTATCGAGCCACTCACGGATGCTTCCACAAGCAAGGTGCCGATGATAGGGCCTGTACAGGAAAACGAAACCAGTACGAGTGTAAAAGCCATGAAAAGTATGCTCAGAATGCCCGCTGTGGAGTCGGCTTTCATGTCCATTTTGGTGGACCAGGAAGCCGGAAGGGTAATTTCGAAGGCTCCGAAGAACGAGATGGCAAACACCACGAGCAAAGCGAAGAATATCAGATTAAAGAGAGCGTTGGTAGAGAGGCTGTTGAGAGCGCTTGCTCCGAAAATAACGGTAATGAGGAGTCCCAGACCTACATAAATGAGAATAATGGCCAAGCCGTAGGTGGCAGCATCGCGGCGTCCGCGGGCTTTGTTCTCCGACCGTTTCAGAAAGAAACTTACTGTCATCGGTATGATAGGCCATACGCACGGTGTAAACAAGGCTACAAATCCGCCGAGCATCCCCATGATAAAAATCCACCAGAGCGATGGCATTCCTCCACCGCTCGCGTTTTCGCCAAAAGTTCGCAACTGATCGATGACAGGTGTCCAAAGATCTGCCTTCGCAGTAGAATCTGACAACGCCGGCGGAACAAGCAAGGCAGAATCAGGCTTCAGCACCGAATCGATTCCTGCAACTGCAGATGCAGTCAATGGCGTCTCTTCTTTCACTTCAGAGACTTTTATTCCCGGTTTTCCCACCTCGAGTTCTTCTTCGGTAGGAGGCAGACAGCTTTCATCATTACACACCATGAAATTCACCAACACTTTGGCATAAATGGCATTCGGATCGGGTGAAGACACTTTCTGCACAAATACCGCCTCATTAGCATACCAGTTCAGTTTCATATCGAAATTGGGATCAAACGCTTCTATCAACTTTGATTTTGCCTGAAGTGTACCCTCTTTTTTGGCATTTTCGAGGTTCTCAACAGAAATTCTGGTGGCGATAGGACCATCGGGAGGAATGTTCAGTCCATACAAATGCCATCCTTTTTCGATGGTGGCTTTGATAATCAGATCGGCTGTGGTTTTACCGGTCACCTTCTTTTCGACCGACCACGACACCGGGTCATATATCTGACTGAACAATTGAAAGGACAAAAAACTTAAAATGGTAAGCAGAATGAGTTTTGACTTCATCGTTTCGTTTTTTTATATTTACAAAATTGGGTGCAAATTTAGGAATAATCCGACAATAATATAACCTAAGTATCACTATTTTCAGTTATTTTTCAGAAAGATAACAAGTAATAATGCATTTGGTTCATGCCCGAAAGTTTTTCCGGCAGATAAACCCTACCTCGTGAGCATAAACTTGAAACTCAGTCCGAAATTGGTGGAAGAAACCGGGTAGGACGATGAAACGAGCGGGGCGGTCATTTGCCGGTCAAAGAACAGTTGCAGATTCACTTTCGAACTGAACACATAATCGGCCGTGAAACGCAACGAGACCACTTTATTGCCGCTCGAGGCCTGTGTGATGTTTTCATTTACTTTTCGCAGCAGTGTTTTAATATCTTTGTAAGAAAAATCCAGATTCATCTTTAAGTCGTTTTTCACTGTCTGACGCTTACTCGATTTGAGCTTCAGCACCACATCGAAATCATTGACCACATAACCTACTCCGACCACAAATTCATCCGAAAGTACCTCTATTAGCTGGGTGCTGTTCAGATTCAGCGCCAGATTGCGCTGTTTTCGGTATTCAGCTTTGGTAGTCATGCTGTTTTTCATGGCCAGATTCAATCCGAAAAGCGGGCTGAAACTTTCGTTGAGCGAAACGGTGGAAATATCATAAGCCATGGATGGTATAGGCATATTAAGCTGAACATCACGTACATAACCAAAAGCACTGTTGTTGTCGTCCAGGGGCACCCAGGTGGAGAATGATGTGTAATTGCCAATGGTATACCGGTTGGAATAGCCGTGAGTGATGCTTACCGAACGGAATTTGTCTTTCACCCACTCGATGTTGGAAAGTCCGTTGAAATTGACATTCCAGTTTGGCAAAATTTCGAGTATGGACAGGAAAGGATTCGTTTTCACGCGGTTCACATCCCTGCCGGTGTAGGCCGCCAAAAATGCAGGAATCAGCACATCCGGCGAATTGATATCAAATGTCCCGTTTTCAGGATTAAAAGGCCGCCCCCTGTAAGCCGGATCATCAGCAAAGAATCCGGTAGAAGGATATCGGGTGCCGGTATATTTGCTCTCCAGTTTTCGGGCTATCACGTTGCGA
>JAGPGR010000036.1 GCA_018055865.1 Paludibacteraceae bacterium
TGGATGAAGCCATTGCACTTCCAACAGATTTCTCAGCCCGCATTGCCCGCAATACGCAGATCTACATCCAGCAGGAAACGGATATAACACGCGAGGTTGATCCATGGGCAGGTTCGTATTATGTGGAATCACTGACTAACGAACTGGCTGAAAAAGCCTGGGCTCTGATTGAAGAAGTGGAAAAACTGGGCGGTATGGCAGCAGCCATTGAAACCGGAATTCCCAAAATGCGTATTGAAGAAGCTTCAGCCCGTACTCAGGCCCGTATCGACTCCGGAAACCAGATTATTGTGGGTGTAAATGAATATAGGCTGGATCAACAAGATCCGATTGATATTCTGGAAGTGGACAACACGGCCGTTCGCGAACAGCAAATAGCACGACTGAAAGAATTGCGTGCCTCCCGTGATAACGCAGCAGTTCAGAAGGCACTCGATGCCATCACCGAATGCGTGCGTACAGGAGATGGAAACCTGCTCGAGCTGGCTGTGGAAGCATCGCGGCTGCGCGCTTCACTGGGCGAAATTTCAGATGCCTGCGAAAAAATCGTAGGACGATATAAAGCAACCATTAGAACTATTTCAGGCGTGTATTCATCAGAAACTAAAAACGATTCGGATTTTCAACGTGCGTCAGTGCTTACCGAACAATTTGCCAAAAAAGAAGGCCGTCGTCCGCGTATTATGATTGCCAAAATGGGGCAGGACGGTCACGACCGTGGTGCAAAAGTAGTAGCAACCGGTTATGCCGATTGTGGGTTTGATGTGGATATGGGACCGCTGTTCCAGACTCCGGCAGAAGCTGCCAAACAAGCAGTGGAAAATGACGTGCATATTCTGGGCGTATCATCACTTGCCGCAGGTCACAAAACGCTTGTTCCGCAGGTAATGGACGAATTGAAAAAACTGGGTCGTGAAGACATCATCGTTATTGCAGGTGGTGTTATCCCGGCGCAGGATTATGATTTCCTTTACCAAGCAGGTGTAGCAGCCATATTTGGACCGGGAACATCGGTTACAAAAGCAGCCATAGCTATTATGGAAATTCTGCTGGAGGAATAAAAACCCTTTTATTAATCCCTGAAAAGGGCTTAGGATTGCTTGAATAACGATTCTCAATCGTTAGAGAAGAATTAAACCGGATTTATCTTTCATCTGATAAATTCGGTTTTTTCTGCCTTTTTGTCATGGATTTAACATTTGTTTACTTTGGAATGATTATTGCAACCCAAATTATACATAATAATAGAAAAAATACAAGAATGAATTTAATAAACAGCGTTTGCTGAAAAAGCATAACATTGTAGAAAAAAACGAAAGAAATGAAAGAAAAAATTATGAAAAAGCAACTTAAAATAGCATTGGTAGCCCACGATGCACGTAAAGCTGATATGGTTGAATGGGCTGTTTTCAACTCAGATATGTTGTCCATGCACAAACTTATTTGTACCGGAACTACCGGAGGATTAATCCAGGAAGCCTTTGAGGAAGAAGGAATAGAGGTGGATGTAACCAGAATGAATTCCGGACCCATGGGTGGTGATGCGGAAATTGCAGCCATGGTAGTCAACAAACAGATAGATTTTTGTGTGTTTTTAATCGACGACCTGATGGCCAATCCGCACGAAGCAGACATTCAGATGTTGCTGCGGCAGTGTAGAATTCACAACGTTCCTATTGCTTGCAACCGCTACAGCGCCGATTTGATGATAACAAGCCCGCTATGGGATGATGAGGAATATGAACCGAAAGCTCCTCAGTATATTCCTTTCAAAAGGTAATAATTAAAACATAAATGATATTGCTGACTTAAACCTGAAGGTGTTTCTGAAAAAAAGGCACCTTCTTTTTTTTTGTAAAAAAAGTCGATATATTTACCCGTGAAAAATGGATTTTAAAGGTTCTGAACAATAATAAGGTGGGTGAAAAGTACAACTACGAGAGTGAAAAAAAAGGTGAAAATCAGTATGTTACATGATTTTCACCTTTTTGGCAGCGGAAGCGGGGGGATTCGAACCCCCGGTACGGTTGCCCGTACGTCAGTTTAGCAAACTGGTGGTTTCAGCCACTCACCCACACTTCCGGGTTCGTTTCTGATTTTGCGAGTGCAAATATAGTGAAGGTTTTCCGATTAACAAAACCTTTTGACGCTAAAAATTAAAAAACTATTTCCTAAATTTGTACTTTAATTGTTTCGAATCAGAAATCACAAAAATTCATACATGACAAGATCAAAAATATTTAAAATTCTTTTTATAATACTATTGGCAGCCATTGCCGGCTTTTCTTATGCGGCATACTTGTTTCTAATGCCCAATGTGACATTGAAAACAGACAAAGAGCAATACTTGCTGATACGTGAAAATACAAGTTTCGATGAAGTGATGAACCAATTGCAGCAAAAAGCAGAATTAAAAAGTATAGCAACGTTTAAGCAGGCTGCTAAGTACCTGAAATATAACAATGTGAGATCCGGACGCTACAAAATTGAAAATGGAGTGAATAATCTTACTTTGATCCGAAATTTGAGAAACGGCAACCAAACACCTGTTAAGCTGACATTCAATAATATCCGCACCAAGGAGCAACTTGCCGGACGGCTGGCTGCTCAGTTGATGCCCGATTCTGCCGGGATATTGAATTTATTGAATGACGAAGTGTTTCTGGCCCGCTTCAACCTCAATCCTTATACTTCTGTCTCGGCTTTTATTCCGGATACGTATGAAGTTTTCTGGAATATGAGTGCCACGAGGTTGTTCGAACGAATGTATAAAGAATACGAGAAATTCTGGACCGACGAGCGCAAGCAGAAAGCGGCAGCAATTCCAATGTCGCAGGCAGAAGTAAGTACGCTGGCTTCAATAGTGGATTCAGAAACAAACGCTAAAGCCGAAAAACCTGTTGTTGCGGGTTTGTACATCAATCGGCTACGGAAGAATATGCCTTTGCAGGCAGATCCTACCGTCATTTTTGCAACAGGTGACTTTTCCCTTCGCCGGGTGTTGAATGTGCATACACGCATGGATTCGCCTTACAATACCTACCGAAACACCGGATTGCCTCCCGGCCCCATTCGTATTCCTACTATTACAGGACTCGATGCTGTACTGAATTATGATCGAAACAATTACATTTTCATGTGTGCCAAAGAAACACTGAACGGTGAACATAATTTTGCAGCCTCCTGGGCTGAACATACCGCAAATGCTGCCCGATATCAGAGAGCGCTCAACGAAAGGGGAATTCGTTAGTTTAGCAAAATATTTTTCTTGAAAAATTAGAGGCTGAATCTTCAAACGATTCAGCCTCTTTTAATTCACAGATAATAAACTGATTAAATCCAGCGCACGAAGCAGAAATCCTGACGATGCGGCAACAATTCATTTTTCGGAAACATTCGGAAGCCATATTTGTAGGCTCCGGCATTATCTAACTGATAATTAATGTTGAATGTTAATTTGGTGCCGTCTGTTTTAATCAGTGTAAGTTCGTCCACACTGCTGAGTTTGCTGTTGTTATTCGGATCGGTTTGTATAGCAACCAATTCAATTCCAATACCTTTCATTGTGTTCTGTTTCACATCGAGTGTAACGTTGATGTTGTAATCTTCACCTACTTGCGGATTTTGCACCAGTTTTTCGGGAAGTTCCACAGAAATAACTTCGATGTTGTGCCATCCGGCAGCCACTTTTTCTTTCCAGTCAGCTATTTCTTTTGCAATTTCATAATTTTTGGCAGATAATAGTGCCGATCTTTTGGCCAGTTTTTCATAAAAACGGTCAAAGTAATCATCCATCATCCGTTTTGTTGTGTAATTCGGAATGATTTGAGCAATGTTGTTCTTTATGAACTGAATCCACTCCGGTGAATATCCTTTTGTGTTTTTGGCAAAATACAAAGGAACAATTTCATCTTCGAGTGTATTGTAAATAGTTATGGCATCCAGTTTATCCTGATATTCCTGATTTTCATACGTTCTTTTATCAGTAAGTGCCCAACCGGCATTTTTTCTGTAGCCTTCATACCACCAGCCATCAAGTACAGAGAAATTAAGCACTCCGTTCATGCATGCTTTTTCGCCCGATGTACCTGAAGCTTCTTGTGGGCGGGTAGGAGTATTCAGCCAGATATCAACACCCGAAATCAAACGTTTAGCCAGACGCATATCGTAGTTTTCAAGGAAAATGATTTTACCCAGGAACTGAGGCATACGTGAAATTTCTACAATTCGTTTGATCAATCCCTGACCTGCTCCATCTGCCGGGTGAGCTTTACCGGTGTAAAGAAACTGTACCGGATGAATCGGGTCGTTCACTATTTTTTCCAGTCGTTCCAGATCGCTGAAAAGCAGATGAGCGCGTTTGTAGGTAGCAAAGCGTCGTCCGAAGCCGATAATCAGCGCGTTCGGGTCTATTGCTTCGAGTATGGAAACAATTCTCGATGGGTCACCCTGATTTTTCAACCAGGTATCGCGAAACAGCATCCGGATGTAATCTACCAGTTTATTCTTAAGCGATGTACGGATATTCCAGATTTCCTGATCCGGAACCTGATAAATTTTCTCCCAAATCTTAACGTTGGATTGATCTTCATAGAATGCTTTTGTAAAATGTTTTTCATACAAAGCTTTCCATTCGGATGAAGTCCAGGATGGAAGGTGAACTCCGTTTGTCACATAGCTTACATGTGATTCTTCAGGGAAATATCCTTTCCAAATAGGTGCAAACATGCTTTTGGAAACTTCGCCGTGAAGCCAGCTTACACCATTGACTGCTTGTGAGGTGTTGCAGGCGAATACACTCATGTTGAATTTCTCGTGAGTTCCCGGATTTGTACGTCCCATATCTATAAATTCATTCCAGCTTATATTCAGCTTGCCGGAATATTCACTCATGTATTTGCTGAAAAGGCTTTCATCAAAACTATCGTGACCCGCCGGAACAGGTGTATGTACGGTATAAAGTGAACTTGCCCGAACTAATTCAAGAGCCTGACTGAAAGTCAGTTTTTCGTCGTGAATAAGATCCAGTAATCGCTGTACGTTGATAAGGGCAGCATGACCTTCGTTGCAATGATAGATTTGTTTTTTGATTCCCAGTTTTTTCAGTGCCAGTATTCCGCCTATCCCAAGCATTATTTCCTGTTTCATGCGGTGTTCCCAGTCTCCACCATACAGTTGGTGAGTGATTGAGCGGTCGTGCTCCTGATTATCATCTATATCAGTATCAAGCAGATATAAAGCAATGCGGCCAACAGAAACTTTCCAGAGATGAGCATAAACAATACGGCCGGGATAGGGTACTTCAACAACCACAGGAAGATTATTCTCATCCAATACCTGTTTCAAAGGCAATATGTTGAAGTTCTGCGGTTCGTAAACCGATATTTGTTGTCCGTCGATAGATAACGATTGTTTGAAATAGCCGTAACGGTACAGAAATCCAATGGCAGTCATATCTACATTGCTGTCGCTGGCTTCTTTCAGATAGTCGCCTGCCAGTACACCAAGACCTCCGGAATAAATTTTCAGAATTTCGGTCAGACCGTATTCCATGCTGAAGTAAGCTATTGATGGGCGATTAGTGTTTGTCGGCTCATTCATGTAAGCCACAAATTCGTTGTACACTGAATCTACTTTTCTTGTAAATTCAGCATCTTTTCCAAGGGCTACAAGTTTGTCGTAGCTCAGCAGGTTCAATAGCTGAACAGGATTCGATTCTGCTTCTTTCCAGGTTGGCCGGTCAATATCGCGGAATAATTTTTTGGCGTCGCTATTCCACGACCACCAAATGTTTTGCGAAAGTATGTCTAATTTACTCAGACTTTCCGGCAGATTTGATTTTACTATAATATCTCTCCAGGTAGGTTCGTTTACTTCGTTTACTTTAAGTTTCATATATATGTTTGAAATGATTTGTTATGTTTTTGGTTGATTTTACTCGTAAAATATGTTTTATAGTATATTTATTGACAAAATTAGAATTTATTTTCTTAAAAACAATGAATAATTTGTTAAATAGTGGGGAATTAAATTTAAAACGTATTCGAAGTATTTTCAGGTGTTTTTTTCAACCGTTTGTCTCTGTTAATCAATGCTATAGAGTAAGCCTCGTAATAGTATTGAATAAATTCTTCCCACAATGCTTTTTTGGATGTTTCCAATGCCCGATTTCTTACTTCATCCATTTTTTTATTATTTAAGCTGATAAATTCCGCCAAAATCTCAGTTATTGCATCTGTCACTTCCGAGAAGTTGTAATCAGAACGATGCACTACTGCAGCTCCGTGTTTTTTATTGTAATGATCTTTTACCCATTGTCCGAATCCGGATAGGTCTGTAGTAATAGTGGGTACCGAAAATGCCACGCTTTCAAGGGGTGTATAGCCCCAGGGTTCGTAATATGAGGGGAATACGCTGATGTCCATGCCGATGAGTAAATCCCAGTAAGCCATGTTGAAAATTCCATCATTGCCGCTCAAATAGGAGGGTACAAACACAACTTTCACTTTTTCATTCCTTAAATTATAGAAATGAAACCAGCGTAAAGATTCGATGATTTTATCGTATTGATAATCAAATAGATCGTGAGTAGTTTGCCTGTTCCAGTAGTCCATGTCGGCATCCGGATTGGCAAGTTTAGCTGCCAAATCAGCCCTTGGTCCCTTGATGTGTGCCGGAACCATGATAAATGCGACGACTTCTCGTGTCAATTGTAGATGAAACGATAATCGTTTGAGTGATTCAATGAAAACATCGATTCCCTTATTCTTAAATTCGTATCGTCCTGCGGTGCTTATAAATATGGTGTCTTGTTGTAGCTCGTACCCAAAAAGTGCTTCGGCAACTTGTTTCAATCTGGTTCGTGCAGCCATTCGCTTATTATTAAAGACATCTCCGGTAGGAACAAAATCGTCTTCAAATCCATTTGGAGTTATTACATCCGGTGTTTTGTCCAGAAGTTGGGCGCACTCAAGTCCGGTAATTTTACTCACCGTAGTGAAGCAATCAACTGTATGAGCCGCTTTTTTCTCAGTGGAATGTTTGGAAACCATATTGAGTTCAAAAGCCATTTGGTCTCCGTTGTATTCATTCAGATAATCGTACAGCGGTTTATGATTCCCGGCTATGGAACGGCCGATGGAAGTGGCGTGAGTGGTGAAAATAGTTGCAATTTCAGGTACGTTTTCCTGAATGTAGAATGCCCCGAAAGTAGTCATCCATTCGTTGAAATGCGCTACTACGTTATTTCGTTTGGTCAGTTTATGGAAGCGATAATAGCTTTCCATCACCAGACCGGTAGCATAGCCGAACATGGATGATTCGTCATAATCGCCATACGCATGCAGCGAATCAACGCCATATACTTCCCAAATGTGAGAGTAAATCGAGTCTTTTTTATAAAAGATGGGAGTAAAATCAACTAAAATCGTAACCGGATTTCCGTGTACTTTCCATCTTCCCGTACGGATGTTAAGTCCCGTTTCGTTTATAAAATGATCTTTCCATTCTTTAAGCAGTTCGTTATCCGGTTCAAAATAAGGAGATTCGCTTTTTTCCCAAATGTCAGGTCCTATGAAAATCAGTTTGTCGCCGTATTTGTCGCAAAGCGTGCGCGCACGCGTAGAAAGTACGGTGTAGATACCTCCCACCATGTTACAAACTTCCCAACTTGTTTCGAAAATATACTCAGGTGTATGCTTAGTTGTCATCGTTTTAACTTTAAAAAACAAGGTACAAAGGTAGTCATTTATAATCAAAGTTTAATAAGGATTTAATGCCCAATTTATCCGTTTTATGAATAATCTGAACAACTCCTTTCTCAACTGCCAAATATTTGAATTATTACATTAAATACAAAAAATATTGTGAAAGAAAGAACATTTTTTGTACTTTTGCATTATATTTGTATCTAATAGTGCAAATTACGTATATAATTAAATGCCTATGAAGAAATTTACTCTTATATTATCAATACTTATTTGTGGAATGATGAGCATTCAGGCCGGCAAAAACATGATTTCTTTGCAGAAAATGTCAGCTGAAACGGTTTATTCACAAAGTAATGCGTCTGTTTCGGACAACGAAGATGCCCCAAAATTTACCTTAACCGGTAAAATCCTGACTGCCAAAAATCTTGAAATCGGAGCTCAGGTAGATATTTACAGTGTGTTAGGTGCCAAAGTTTATTCATTTGTTTATAAAGGAAACTCTGAAACCCTGAATCTGAATAAAGGAATTTACATCGTTAGGACAGGAAAATTTACACAAAAAATAATACTGTAACTCCCTTCGGGCTAAAATATCAAAACCGACAGACTGTCTGTCGGTTTTTTTTTACGTCAAATTTATAAAAAAACACCATATCGGTTTAATTCCTGAAACTATTCTGTAAATTTACGTGTTTTTTCAACGGATAATATTGAATACTGAACTATGAAGAACAAAAAGAATTTTATCATCGACACAAACGTCATTTTACACGATTACAATTGTTTACATAATTTTGAGGAGAATGATATTTACATCCCCATAGTAGTGCTCGAAGAGCTTGATCACTTCAAAAAGGGAAATGAACAGATTAATTTCAATGCACGCGAATTTGTCAGGGAGCTGGATTTGATAGCCAATGACAATTTATTCAAAAACGGAGCTGACCTGGGCGATGGTAAAGGAAAACTCTTCATTGTTGCCGGAAATGGTTATCCCGAAGCCATTTCAGCCGTTTTTCCTGAAAAAACACCGGATCACCGGATTCTGGCCGACACTTACAACATTGGCAAACTGAAGAAAACCTCCAAAACAATACTGATAAGTAAAGATATTAATCTGAGAATGAAGGCTTTGTCTCTGGGTATTCTGGCCGAGGATTACATCAACGATAAGGTGACTGATCTCAATGCATTCGAGAAAAATCACGAAGTGTATGAAAATGTGGCCCCGGAGCTGATAGACCGGATGTATGCCAACGGAGGTATTCTGCTCGATGAATTTGATTTTAAATCGGATGTGGAGCCTCAGGAATGTTTTGTACTTAGAAGTTCCAGATCGAGTGTGCTGGCCAGGTATCAACCTCAGTCGGGCAAAGTAATCCGGATAGAAAAAACCCGTAGTTTCGGCATCGAACCCCGAAATGCAGAGCAGGCATTTGCCATGAATGTGCTTCTGGACGACGAAGTGAAACTGGTAGCGTTGACCGGAAAGTCGGGAACCGGTAAAACACTGATAGCACTAGCAGCTGCATTACAAAAGAACGAATCGTACAAACAAATTCTTCTGGCAAGGCCTATTGTAGCTCTTTCAAACAAGGACCTCGGTTATCTTCCGGGCGACGAACAGCATAAAATAGCGCCCTACATGCAGCCACTTTTCGATAATCTGAACGTAATAAAACACAATTTCTCCTATCAGGGAAAAGAAATGAAACTGCTGGAAGAATTGCAACGAAACGAACAGCTTGTAATAGAGGCACTTGCCTATATTCGCGGACGAAGTCTGAATGAAACATTCTTCATTGTAGATGAGGCTCAAAATCTGACTCCGCATGAAGTAAAAACAATCATAACCAGAGCCGGTGAAGGCACGAAAATTGTTTTAACCGGTGATATACAGCAGATTGACTCACCTTATCTTGATATGCATTCCAACGGGTTGGTTTACATGATTGACCGCATGCGCGGACAGGATATTTTTGCACATGTCAATCTGATAAAAGGCGAAAGAAGCTACTTGTCTGAGCTTGCCAGCAATCTGCTTTAATCTTGTCAGATACGGATTATCTATCTGAAATTCCGGTAAATACGTAAATCGTTCAGCTAAATCTTCAACGAATAAAAAATTTTTCACTGTTTTATGAAAAAATTTATTGCCGTTTTTTTAATTTTGGCAGGCAGCCTGGTCAGTATGCTGAGCATTAGGGAGTATGCCGGCAAAAATAAGAGTTTCGATTTGCTTGGTTACGAATTTTCGCTAACCAGCAAAGAAGTCAAAAACATATTTTATCGAAATACCGGAGTAGGATTATTGATTTTAGCAGGTGGAATTGTATTATGGACCAAATGCAGAAAAAGATAGAAAAATCAAAAAAATGAAGTCTTTTTCGTCAAAAGTAAACGTTAACATATAGTTGATTTAGTATGCTGATTGATATATTTGTCAAAGGAATCATTATTGGATTAAGTGCTTCTATGCCGTTAGGTCCTGTAGCTATGCTTGCTATTCAGCGTACCCTGAACCGGGGACAAAAACACGGATTGGTGACGGGGCTGGGAGGTACTGCCTCAGATATTGTATATTCGGTCATTACGCTGTTTTTTTTGAATTTTGTCATAGATATAATCGAGTTGCATCGATTTGAAATTCAGATAATTGGCAGCATTGTAATCCTTTTTTTCGGAATATGGATTTTTCGTTCCAATCCGATGGCTCAGCCGCTACCACACGAAAAACCGGTAGAACATTCGCTTTTGAACGATTTTATCTCTTCTTTTGGACTCACACTCTCCAATCCGCTCATACTTTTTGTGCTGATTGCTTTGTTTTCTCACCTTAATTTCGTTTCAGCCGAAACTCCTGTTTATGGACTTATAGTGGGGCTGGCGGCTATATTTGCCGGCTCATTTTCCTGGTGGCTTTTACTCACTTTTTTTGTCAGTCGCTTTCGCAATCGGTTCAATATCCGTGGTCTGAAGTTGATAAACCGAATTACGGGTAGTGTAATCATGTCTCTCGGGCTTTTCGGAACCTTACTGACTGTTTTCAAATAAAAAAGACCGATATAAAAAAATACCGGTCTTTTTTATTAATAAATTGTTTGAATCACAATATGTCTTCTTCTTTTGCCTGACGCTCTTTTTCGAATTGAATTCTGTCCATTTCTTCGTCGCTTGTCTTTCCTTTCAACCACACAAAGTTAATTCCCGTATTACTTTTCGAAAGCAGCAGCATGTCGGCGTTTGCTCTTTTGTCCACCCGTTTGTACACATAAATTCGCCTGTCTTTCTCCCGTTTTACAAGTGATGTTTCAAAATCGCCTTTTTCGATTATGGCGTCAATATCATTCATGAATTTTTCAGCCAATTCCTGATAGGCTGAATCTTTTTCGAGTTTGAGCATTTTGAATCCTGTAATTTTTTCCATCTGACCTTCGGTCAGAATGCTGTAATCCGCAAAAATGGAAGCAAAACCCAACATCCCTTTTCCTATGGAGGTGTATTCAAAGCGCTCATCGTCAGCGTATTTTCTGAATAGTTTGTCGAGCGACTGAGCCTGAACCACAGTCGAAAATAGAACCAGAACAGCAAAAATTGATAAAGTCTTTTTCATTTTTATATAAATTGTTAAAGTGTTCAACTTATACATATTATCAAAATCTGTTCCAAATTATAATACCCGTTTGATTATCCGCAGATGGTGACTGTATTCTCCGGTTTGTGATGAAATAATTCCCTGAGAATCAATTATTTCCTTTTTT
>JAGPGR010000037.1 GCA_018055865.1 Paludibacteraceae bacterium
AACAATTAATCCTGATACCAAAGTTATTGATTGCATTGCCCGCATCGACAAAGCAAGTGATGTACTGCTTGTTAATCAGAGTTTTGTAGAAGCGGCTGTCATTGTAAGTAATAAATCGGTCAAAGCATTGCCTGTGAGCGCCGTGCAGAAGGTGGAGAAAACGAATTTTATTTATGTATTGGAACGGAAGGAAGGCGAAAAATACCTGCTGAAAAAAACACCCGTAGAAGTTGGTGCCAGCGACAATAATTTTACCGAAATTCTGAGCGGCTTACCGGCCGAAAAGCAAATCGTAGTGCGGGGAATTGAAACCTTATAATGGATTTTCCTGAAAGTACAGATCAAAAAACTCCCGAATTCAGATGAATGTCGGGAGTTTCTGATGTAAACCTGAAAGAGAAAAATTTAATACAGCAGCAAACAAACCGGAGCTCCGAGTTCCACCTTGTCAGTCAGCATTTTCAGTTTTCCGGTACATTTATTTCGGGAGAAAACGGTGATATTGTCGGTTTTCTGATTTCCAACAAAAAGAAATTTTCCGTCGGATGTAAGGGTAAAATTTCTCGGTCCGTTGCCAAACGTAGAATATTGCTCTATAAAACGAACTTTTCCATCCTTCTCTACTTTGAAACAACTAATTGTGTTGGCTTCTCCGCGGTTGGTGGCGTACATATATTTTCCGTCCGGACTCAGGTGAATGTCGGCAGCGCCGTTTTTCTTCGTGCTGTCGGTTACCAGCGTTGTTTCCTGAATATTTATCAATTTCCCGTCATTCCCAACCGAAAATACGGTGATGCCCGCATCCAGTTCCTGTACCAGATACAGATATTCCCCATCGCGGCTGAAAGTGAGATGCCGCGGTCCGCTGTGCTTTTTTACACCGATTTCGTCCGCATAAGTCAGCGCTTCTTTCCCTCCTGCTGGATTGTAGGTGTACGTGAATACTCTGTCGGTGCCCAGATTGGTGGCCATCAGGAACTTTCCGTCGGGCGAAAAAATGACCTGATGAGCATTGCTCGGTCCGAAACGGCGGTTGCCGAAATTTTTCTTTGGATGAGTGATTACCTGCACTGCTTCGCTTATTTTACCGTCGTCTTTTCGCTCGAAAACAGAAATACTGCCACCGGAATAGTTCGCCGTGAAAACATGATTTTCTGCAACAGTGATAAAACACGGATCGGCACCCCCGGCATTTACTTTGTTGAGTAAAGTCAGTGTTTCATTTTTTTTATCAAATGCAAATGCACTGACGGTACTTTCTTCGCCGTGTTCATTCACAGCATACACGAATTTTCCATCGGGCGAAAAGGCCAGGAAACTTGGATTTTCGCTTGCAACCAACAGTTTTTGGGAAAGCAATTTGCCTTTGCCGGAGAATTCCAGCGAATAAATACCTTTACTCGTAGTGCCGCGCGTGTAGGTTCCCACCAGCATGTTATAGTTGCCCTGCGAAAAACCGGCTGTTGCCAGGAAAATCATGATTGGTAATATCAGTTTTTTGTACATAAATATAGAAGATTTAAGTATGAAGCATGAAGTTTATGGTTTATAGTTTGTTCCAATTCAACAATTCAACGATTCAACAATTCAACGATTCAACCACTCACTCACTCTTAAGTCCCCTGGCGTTTATCCCGCAAGGCGGGAGGGAATTTAGGGCGCTAATTCACTAACTCAACTCAAATTCATTCCCAAATGCTGGTAATTCGATTTTTTTAAAGCCATCCTTTTTCAAAATATCTGCATAGAATTTCTGAACCTCGTATTCGCCGTGAACGAGGAACGTTTTCTTCACCTGAGTTTTGTCCTGACAATCGAGAAAACCTTTCATTTCGAGGTAGTCGCCGTGGCCGGAGAATGCTTCCATTTTGGTTATACGGGCTTTCACATCGTGCATTTTGCCAAAGATGGATATTTCCTTCAGTCCCGGTTGCTGAATACGGGCACCGAGTGAAGTGGGTGAGCAATAACCCACCATCATGATTGTATTTCGCGGATTGGCTATGTTATTGGCAATGTGATGTTTCACGCGTCCGGCTTCGGCCATTCCCGATGCCGAAATGATGATGCAGGGTTCGTGAAGTTCGTTCAGTTCTTTTGATTGTTCCACTTTTTTGATGTAAATCAGGTTGTTGAAACTGAATGGATCGTGGTCGCCTTCACTTATTTCGCGTTTTACATCTTCGTTCATCAGGTCCAGATGCATTCGGAAAATTTCAGTGGCATTAACGGCCAGAGGACTGTCTACGTACACTTTCACTCTGGGCAACAATCCGTCGTTGAAGAATTTGTTGAGTACAAACACCACTTCCTGGGTGCGTCCGATGGCAAACGAAGGGATAATCAGTTTCCCTTTGTTCACAACACATGTATCGGTTATTATTTTCAGAAAATCTTCTTCCGTTTGCTTCTCGGTATCGTGGAGGCGGTTGCCATAAGTTGACTCGGTGATGAGGTAATCGCACTGCGGAAAAGCTTCCGGGCCTTTAATTATCCGGTTGTGTGGTCTGCCTATGTCGCCCGTGTATGCCAGGTGAATTTTCTTTCCATTTTCATTGATTTCGAGATTGACAACTCCACCGCCCAGCATGTGACCGGTGTTGGTAAATTTCACGTTAAGCTTATCGTTGATGTAAAAACGGCGGTTGTAATCTACGGCAATAAACAGTTTCAGTGCCTCTTCTGCATCCCGTAGGTCGTATATAGGTTCTACGGGCGGCAGATTTTGTCTTGCCCGTTTTTTGTTGAACCATTCGGTATCAGACTGCTGAATGTGTCCGCTGTCGGGCAGCATGATGGAGCAGAGATTTCGGGTGGCAGTGGTGCAAATGACCGAGCCCCGAAAACCGAGCTTATAGAAATAGGGTATAAGTCCCGAATGATCGATATGAGCATGCGAGAGGATGATATGATCCAGTTCGGCGGGATTCACACCGGTTCGTCGGTTCAGTTCATCGGTTTCAAGTCCTTTTCCTTGAAACATACCGCAATCAAGCAGTATTTTCTTCCCTTCAATGGTGGTAATCAACGTTTTGCTTCCTGTCACTTCGCGTGCAGCACCTATAAATGTTACTTTCATATTTTCTGAGTAAATTTTTTATTAAAGAAAAACAAAAGTAAGGTATTTTCATTAAAAAATACTTTTAACAAATGAATAATCATTTTTTTTAATAAATTTTTGGATTGTAATCTGATAATTAATTCGAAATTTGCTTCATTTTATGGAGTGGATTGTTTTATTATTTATCTTTGAAAAAGAATTTTTTAAGAAACAATTTTATAATACTGTTTATGAACAATAAAAACATACGTGTAGGTCTTGAGATTGAGCTTGAGGGAAAATTGTATCAGACTCTCGAAGGAAAGTTAGTGGAAAAAATCATTGCCGAAGCCAACTACGAGCCTGAAGAAAATATCTGGAAAAATATTCTGGAAGGTCACAGTTTCAAGGTCACTGAAAAGATGTCACCTAAATTGTTTGAACTTTTTCAAAGCGTAAAAAGAAAATTAAATTACCGAAAACCGATTGATTTCTACATTACCAATTCCGCCGAATTGAATGCTTTTGCACTCACAAGGCCCGATGAGAACGATGCAGACATCATTAATCTAAATTCTGCACTTGTAAGTATGTTCGATGATGATGAGCTGCGCTTTGTGGTTGGTCATGAAATAGGTCATCTGATAACCCGCTATGCCCGGGTGGTGAAGCTGATTAATTTTGTATTTCCGGAAGCAGAAAAAATGCCGATTATTCTGGCTCATAAAATTGAACTCTGGCAGAAGGTTTCGGAGCTTACCGCCGATCGATTTGGATACATTGCCAGCCCGAGTGTGGAAAAATGTGTTTCGGGATTTTTCAAAATGGCATCGGGACTCAATACCGATCGAATCGATTTTGATTACAAAGCGTACATTGCTGATAATGAAAAGATTCTGGAATATTTCTCTCAAAACCGGAATATATTTACTCATCCGGTCAATCCGTTGAGAATTAAAGCTATAACTTTATTCTCCGAATCAAATCTTTACGAAGATTTCACTAACGAAAAAGAATTTACTCCGGATGACAAGTTGAATGCTGAAATGGACAAACTGATAGCCATTCTTCAAACCATCAGCTCGTCGCCCATGGATGCATACCGCAAACAATTTCTGGCTTCTGCCGGACTCATCATGGCCAGTGTGGATAAAAACATCAATGAGGATGAATATGAAAGCATCCTCGAATCGTTGAGCAACTACACGGTTTTTCCTCAGGAATACCTCAACGAAATCTGCCATACAAGTACCGAAGAAGTGTTTAAATCGTCTATAATCAATATTATACAGCAAAATCCGGCCGAACGATTCCAACTGTTGCAATACATGGCCAATATTGCATTTTCGGACAACAGCATTTTCAACAAGGAAATCAATTTCCTGTTCGAAGTTGGTGAAAATATGTTGGGTCTATCAAGAAGAGAAATTGCTCAGATATTGGCCTCGACCGTCCAGCAGGGTTTTATCCCGGAATTGTACCGATAATTCCGCAATGTGAATAATTACCAACAGAAGATAAATCTATGCAATGCTGCAATCTTTGCACGAATTTTGTTTACAAAGTAGAAATCAATAATTTTCAACCAATGAAACTGAAAACATTTCTGTTCGCAATAACCCTGGTGGCGGCTTTTTCTTCGTGTAAATCTTCCCGAAACGTGAGCACCGGCAAAGAGGCCTATACTCCTCAAATGCAGAAAATGATGACCGGATATCCCGAAATTACCGGTTTTGAAAGACGGGCTATTTTTCTGGATAAATTAAGTCCGGCTGTAGAAAATCAACAGAAAATAGAGATATTTCCGGGACGGGAACTGATAACAGACTGTAACCAATATGGTCTTCAGGGTCAAATGCTTAGCCGTGTTTTACAAAATGGAAATTCATACTTTCTTTTTAACACGAACGGAGAAATCTACTCAACCAAAATGGCTTGTGCGGATGATGTACGCCAATCGAAGTTTGTAGTCGGCGAATCAATCATGACCGACTATCGGAGCGATATTCCTTTAGTTGTATATATATCACAATATCTGCAGGTGAAATACAGCCTGTGGAAGGGTGGAGATGAAAAATCATTCTCGCTCAACGGAAACGGCACGCTGGCTACTGAAGAAGCGCTGCAAAATGCAAACATTTTCGTCGACAAAGCCGGATATGTAAAGCATGTACTTTACCTGCCTGAATTGGATGCCAACGATGAAATAAACCGGAAAGTGGAGATTATACCCGGTATAATAAGGAATGTGGACTGTAACGATCACATTCTGAATGGAAATTTTGAATCTGCACAAGTGGAGGGATTTGGATATGATTATTGGATTTTTCAGTCGGATGGAACGTTCGGCTCAACCAAAATGGCATGTCAGGATAATAAGTTGTCTGAAAAATTTATTAGTGGTGACAAAAAAATACTGACTTACAATTCCCGGCTGCCAATAGTGGTGTATACTCCTGCGGGTTATGAGATGAAATACAAAATCTGGGAAACAAACGGAAAAATGTATTGATTTGATACTTTGAAATAATTCTGCAAAGCTTTTATTTGTTTTATTTCTGCTGATTTCTACATCAAGAGTGTTTTTTTAAGAAATATAATTAACCTCGGGGATTATTTCAATTCCGAATCGTTTTTTTACGGTGATTTGAATCAGCGAAGCTACTGTAGCGATATCCTGACCTGTGGCTCCACCCAAATTTACAATAACCAGCGCTTGCTTATGGTAAATGCCTACCCGCTCAAACTGCTTTCCTTTCAGATCACACTGCTCAATGAGCCAGCCGGCCGGTACTTTCACTTCTGTTTCGGAAACGGGATAGTGAGGCATGGCAGGATAGGAGTGGAGCAGTTCTTCGAACTGAGTTTTCGGAATAACAGGATTCATAAAAAAACTGCCCGCATTCCCAAGTTCCTTAGGATCAGGGAGTTTATTCCTGCGGATTTCAATCACCGTTTCTCTGATGTTGCTGAGGTTTATTTCGCCATGCTTCAATACCGCGTCTTTCAGATTTGAGTAGTTAAGAATGAAATCTGCCTTTTTTCTAAGTCGAAACAGTACATGTGTAACAATGACTTTTCCCTTCAGTTCTTCTTTGAAAATGCTTTTCCGGTAGCTGTATTTGCAATCCGGATTTGTGAAAATATCTGGTTTTAGTGTTTTAATATCCATGAATTCCACTTTTTCTATCGTATCTTTCACTTCCATACCATAAGCTCCGATATTTTGAACCGCCGATGCACCCACTTCTCCCGGAATTAGCGACAGATTTTCAACTCCGTAATAATTATTTTCAACACAATAAGCCACAAAATCATCCCACTCCACTCCCGAACCTACACGCAGTAAAACCGATTCAGCATCTTCTTCCGATATCTCGATAGTTTTCATACTGGAATGAAGAATTATTCCGTCAAAATCGTTCAGAAACAGCAGGTTGCTTCCTCCGCCAATGTGTAAAAGACGGTTTCGTTTCACTAAGTCCGATTGAAGTAATTCTTTCAGTTTATCCACCGAATCGTATTCGGCAAAAAACGCAGCTTTAACATTTATTCCGAAGGTATTGAATGGTTTCAGCGATATGTTTTCAGTTATGTTCATTTGTTTTTTTAGCTTTTTCAAGAGGTTGGCGGGCAGTGATGCGTTATAAACTGAATGATTTTTTCTTCCTCATCCGGATGAAACCAGTTGATTTCCTTATCCCGGTTGAACCACGTCATTTGTCGTTTGGCGTAGCGTCTGCTGTCCTGTTTTATCATGTTGATGGCAAATTCGAGGTCATAATCGCCATCCCAGTGAGCAAAAAGTTCTTTGTATCCTACCGTGTTAAGTGTGTTCAGGTGTTTGTAAGAATAAAATTTCCGGGCTTCTTCTATGAGTCCGTCATTCACCATTTGGTCCACCCGTAGGTTTATCCGCTCGTAGAGTTCAGGTCTGGGGCGGGTCAGGCCTATTTTCAGAATTGAGAAATTGCGTTTTTTCTTCTCACCTGTTCGTAATTCGGAATAAGCTTTTCCGGTCATGCTGCATATCTCCAGTGCATGGATAATTCGTTTCGGATTTTTCAGATCTATTTCGTTGTAAAGCTTTCCATCCAGTTTTTTTAACTCATTTTGGATAAATTCCAGACCTTTAACGGCATATTCTTGCTGCCAGAATTCACGTATTTCAGCACTTACCGACGGAATATCGTCAAATCCGTAGCAAACAGCATCAATATACATCATTGAACCACCTGCAAGCAATACAACATCGTTTTTCAGAAATAATTCTTCCAGCAGTTTCACGGCATCGGCTTCATATTGTCCGGCATTGTATTCGTCGAAAACAGAGTGAGTGCCTATGAAATAATGCTTCACCCGTTTTAGCTCATCGTCGGTAGGGGCTGCTGTTCCGATTTTGAGCTCATGGTAAAACTGCCTTGAATCGGATGATACAATCGGACAACCGAATTTTTCAGCCACACGAAGACTGATATTCGTTTTCCCGACTCCGGTCGGACCTAATATGACGATTAAAGTAGCCAATGTATTAAAAATGAAAACAGAAAACACTTCAGATTTGAAATATTTTCTGTTCAATTATGCTTATATTCGTAAATTATGGTTTCGGATCTTCAAACAAACTGCTTTCGTCGAAACTCAAATCGCCGAATCCTTCTTCATCCAGTTCGTCCAGGTCAAATTCTTCGTCACCGTAGAAGTTTTCATCCGACTGAATTTGAATAGTTTTAACGGGAGCGGTCATCAGATCAAAATCTTCTGAAATCTGAACCGGAGCTTTACCCGTAGATGATGTACATACAGCCTCATTCAAATCTTTACCCGGAATCATTTCGGTGAGAACGATGTAAAATACCCGGTCGGAAATGGTATCAAAAACAAACATCAACTTCTGTTTTTCATCTGTAAGGAGTTCGTCCAGTATGGTATCTTCCATCACCAGGTTGTCGTATTCTGAGCTGGATTCCATCTCCACCAACGTAACTTCCTGTTCTTTTTCCCAATCATCGTTGCAAAGAAAAAAGGAAGTCATTTGATTCTTTTCATAATCAACAGAATCCAGAATTGCATTGTGCAAGTCGAGAAATGATGCTTCAGAGTCAATTTCAATGATTCTCACAAAGTCTTCCACTTCGTCAGAAAGGATTGTAAATTTGAATATCATAATCTTTTCGTTGTTTTTTATTTACGATGTAAAATTACAATTTTTTTTGATAGTAAGGAAGGTTTCATAAGGAAAAACTCAAAAAAAAAAATCAGAGTTGTACTTTGATACTCCTCTGATTTTATTTTTAATACTCCCGGTAATGAATTACTTTTTCAGTCTTTCTTCTATTTCTTCTACATTGCGACGGAAGTGTTTGTCGGTATCCATCAAATCCATCACTTTTTTGCAGGCGTGTAGCACTGTAGCGTGATCGCGATTGCCAATATAATTTCCTATGGTCGAAAGTGAGTTTTTAGTCAGATTTTTAGATAGATACATGGCTATCTGTCGGGCTTGTACCACTTCCAGTTTACGCGATTTGGTAGAAATGGCATCAACCGAAAGTTTGAAATAATCACAAACGGTATCGCGGATAAATTCAACGCTCATCACTTTAGGGGTGATATTGACAATACGGCTGATTACTTTTTCGGCCAGACTGATGTCAATGGGCAAATTGGTAAGCGTGGAGTGAGCCAGCAGTGAAATAAGCACTCCTTCCAGGTCCCGAACATTATCAACCACGTTTTCAGCTATGAAATCCACCACGTTTTCCGGTATTTCCAGTCCGTCGCGATAGATTTTGCTTTTCAAAATGGATTTGCGAAGGTCAAAATCCGGTTTTTCAATTTCGGCAGATAGTCCCCATTTGAAGCGGGTGAGCAGTCGCTGCTCCATGCCAACCATTTCGAGGGGCGAGCGGTCGGCAGTCAATACAAGTTGTTTACCCGTTTGATGCAGGTGGTTGAATATATGAAAGAATGTATTTTGAGTGCCTGTTTTGCCTGAAAATTCCTGAATATCGTCAATCAGTAAAACATCAACTGTTTGATAAAAGTTGAGGAAATCATTTTGACTGTTGTTTCTTACTGCATCTGTGTATTGTATCTGAAATGTATTGGCTGAAACGTAAAGTACCCGTTTTTCAGGATGTAGCTGCTTTGTCATTACTCCAATGGCATTCGCGAGATGAGTTTTTCCGACACCCGATTTGCCGTAGACAAAAAGCGGGTTGAAAATCGTTTTTCCGGGATCATTTCCTATGCTTTGTCCGGCTGTACGGGCAAGTTTGTTGCTTTTGCCCTCTACCAGACTGTTGAAGTTAAAAGAAGGATTTAACTGCGGATCGAGTTCGGGCAGTTGAACCCGCTGGTATGGAGAAACGTATGTGCTTTGTGTTGAGTTGGTCCCGTATTGTTTGGGTTTTTGTTCAGCAGTACTCGGTATTTGTGTGCCTGTGCCGCTTGTTTTGTCAATTAATACCCGGTATTCCAGTTTTGTTCCGTTGCCAGCAACACGGGTTAACGTCATCCTGAGCAGATCGATGTATTTCTCTTCAATGTATTCCACAAAAAACTGACTGGGTACTTGAAGTACAAAAACCTTGTTTTCAAATCTGACAGGTACAATAGGTGAAAACCATGTATTGAAGGATGCTTCATTAATATTATCCTTAATAATGTTCAGACAACTATTCCACAACTGCTCGTGACGACTCATAATTTAAAAAGAATGTTAGATAAAAAAAATAAGGATAAAAAACTCGACCGAAGTCGAGTAACTGTGCATGATAAACAAAAATTGGAAATTTTACCGTAAAAAAACAGGCGGTTATCTCACTTACAAAATTCGATAACTTTTTTCAGAAAAAAAAATGCTTTATTTTTTTGAATTACAAAAAATTCATAAGTCTATGAATATCAGTAATTACGATTAATTAATTTGTAATCAGTTAATTACAGAGTAAATATATTCAAATTCTATTGATTATAAATGGATTAACAGTTTTATGTTAAAATGAAAATATATCATCAAAAACAGGCTGACTTCGCTGTCTTACAGACGTTTCAAACGTATTAAAATAATATTTCAAAAAAAATGTTATATAGAATGACTATAAATAAGTTGCCGTATTATTTCTTCCCTATCAATGAAAAATGTACATAACGTTTCGGGTTTTCCTTCAGGTCGATAAGGAGCTTATCTGCGCTCTCAGCGGTGTTATTCAGGTTAATATACAGATTCTTGTCGTTAATCAGCAAACCCAGGCTGTTTTCCGGACTATTCAGTTTATTACTGAAAGTTTGTAGATTTTTAACTGTAAAATCCACGTTTTCAATGGTTCCGGCAAAGTCCACTTTTTTCAGATTTTCACTCACCAGTTTGAAATCACCTGTAATTGCATTCATATTATTCATCATGGCAGGCATCTGATTGCTCATCATACTTTTCAGATGTGCTGACGTGACGGCCAAATCGGCAGTGGTTTTTTCGAGGGAGTTGAGTGAGCTGGTTATTTGCCGGCTTTCCGACAGATTCCGTACCGAAAGAAGTAGCGAGTCTGCCTGAACCACTACCTGCTCTATTTTTGGCATCAGACTTCCGGCCAATCCGGCCATAAGCCCGGTGCTAATCTGAGTGGGGAGCTCGTCTTTGTTTTTGTGCGTAAGCTGATTGCCGGTAACAGGATCGTAGACCAGCTCAATGATTTTTCCACCCAGAAGTCCGTCGTCGGTAAGCAGCATATAAGTTCCTACAGGCAATTTTATATCGTTCGAAACGGTAATCATGACTGTAAATGATTCTTTTTTTGAAAAATCATACTGAATATCAGAAACCTGCCCAACCTTGAAACCTTTCACTATGACCGACGATGATTTAACAAGTCCGTCCACATTTTCGAAATGACCCGTGTAGTGTGTTTCTTTCTGAAATATATCTATTCCTTTCAGGAAATTAAGCCCAAAATAAAGCAGAAAAATGGAAACAAGAACCATTAAACCTATTTTCACCTCGCGGGTAAATTTTCTTTTCATCTGTATATGTTTATTTATTTTTTAATTAAGGTCAAATGGAATCCCGATATATCGGGACAAGCTACGCCAGTAAACATTCCCTTGTTTGTCAAGAGTATTATGATATGGCTGTTTCATGTATTTTTAGAAATTGTCAACAGAGAGACTTTTTTTTAAAAGTTAGTTGAGCCAATCAGTCTTCCGAAAAAAATGGTTTATGTTTTTTGAGAAGAAACGATGAAATTACAGCTACATGTTTTGTTTGTTTTTCAGCGCATCGCCAACCGTTATTTTTTGTTCTCCTCTGAAAGCAATGATGTAGGCATGCGGAAATTTATCCGAAATTTTTTTCCGTAATGCTTCTATTTTTTCGAATGAATTTTCTTCGCCAA
>JAGPGR010000280.1 GCA_018055865.1 Paludibacteraceae bacterium
CGAATTTCTCGAAACGAGTTTTACCTCCAGTCCCATTTTTCGTAATGCATATTCAATAGCTTTAGAAGCACCTCCGGTACCCAGAATTAATGCTTTTGTGTGATTGTGTTTCAAGTGCGGCTGTATAGACTTTCGGAATCCAATCACGTCGGAATTATACCCTTTTAATATCAAATCATGTCCATTCCGAATGAATTTTATCACATTCACAGCACCAATTTCAGCAGCGGTTTCGTCCATTTCATTCAGAAAAGGAATTATTTGCTGTTTGTACGGAATGGTCACATTCAGGCCACAGAGGTCTTTCGTTATTTTCAACGATGTAAATTCGTGAATATCTTTTAGTTCGTATAAATTGTAGCGGGCATCAATTCGTTCCAGACTGAATTTTTCGGTAAAATAAATCTTTGAGAAAGAGTGTCCCAAAGGAAAGCCAACTAATCCGTAAAGTTTCATTTTTTTTCAGCTAACATGCTTTCAGCATCCGGACACATTTCCAAAAACATACGGGCAGCATCCAGATTGCGATGAACAGCCAGTTTCAGGTATTTGACCACATCATCGTAGTTGCCCACATAATAGCTTGCCACGGCTATAAAAAGTTCGATAAATTCGCCCGTGGAATCGAAGCTGTAAGCCAGTTCGTAGTATTTCAACGCAGTCTGAAAATCGGCAAAATCCATATAAATATTGGCCATCGCCATTAGGGTATCAGGCTGATTGGGATCAATGCTGATGGCCTGCTGATAGGCCAGGAGTGCCTCGGTCAACTTGTTAAGCCCCACATTGGCTTCGGCCAGATACACCCAGGCATCTGCCAGTTCTTCGCTCATTTTCAGCGCTTTATTAATATATTCCAGCGATTCGTCATACAATTCCATTTCGAGCAGGCAGATAGAAATGCCTACTAACGCCTCGTAATTTTCGGGAAATTCGGTGTATGAAAGTTTGTAATAATAGAGCGAACGGGCAAAATTTTCAAGTTTTTCGTAACATTCACCAATAAAAAGCCATACCTGCCATTTCTCAGTCACGGTTTCAGAATAAACCAGGTAATCTTCCAGTGCTTCTTTCCAATGGTCGAGCTGAAAATGCGAATGTGCTTTCTGAATAAGTGAAATAGAGTCTTTTTCGTTGATTACGATGGCATATTCGTACGCCTCAATGGCCTTTTCAAATTCATTTTGCATAAAATAAATCTGCCCAAGGTTGAACCAGGCTTCACCAATATAAGAATCAATGCTGATAATACGAAGGTAGGTTTCCATGGCTTCGGTATAAAGTGCCTTCTGTTCCTGACAGAATGCCATATCAAACATCAAATCTGTGTTTTCGGAATTAAATTCAAATCCCTTTTTCAGCACCTTGAGCGCAAAATCAAACTCATTTTCCCCCATAAATATCATGGCAATGTCCACACAAAGCCAGTCCTGATCATCGTTTTCATCTTCAATGAGTGTAAGTGCCAGTTCGTAGGCCTCCTGCGACCGCTCCAGTTTGGCCAACGCTTCAATTTTGAGTATTATTACCTCAGAGTCGGAATCCTCAATCAGATTGGTCAAAATGCGGAATGCTTTATTTGTATCACCGGTAGCGAGGAAAATTTTTGCCCGTTTTATATCAAGCAAACCGCTTGATGGATGAAGTTTTTGACCAAGTTCCAGGGCATTGAGCGAATCTTTGGTGCGCCCGTGAGCCAGGTAATACTCCACAATTCGTTCCATTTCATATACATCAAAATAGCCCGAAGCAGATCCTGAAAGGTACTTTTCATACCTTGCTACCAGTTCGCCGGCTTCATCATCTATGAAAAAAGAAAAGTTTCGCCCCATGTTTTATTTTTTTACAAAAGTAACACTTTTAATGCATACAGCGATATAACAGGATGGAAAAGTTATTAACAGGTAGCGGTTTAGCTCAGGAATTGATTACTTGTTGGTTTTACTTTCGATTTCACGCAGGCTTTCCATTTTCTTCTTCGCCAGGAAGCCGTAGATGTCTTCGAGGTGCTCGGTTACTTTTTGGTTTCCGAATTCATACACTTTCGTGACGAGTCCATCCAGAAAATCGCGGTCGTGCGAAACAACGATGAGCGTGCCGTCAAATTCAATCAGAGCCTGTTTCAGAATATCTTTCGTACGCATATCCAGGTGATTGGTAGGTTCATCGAGTATGAGCAGATTTACCGGTTCGAGGAGCAGTTTTATCATAGCCAGTCGGGTTCGCTCGCCTCCCGAAAGGATTTTCACTTTTTTATCAATATCATCCCGGCCAAACATAAATGCGCCCAGAATATCCCTGATTTTAGTGCGGATATCGCCTACGGCAATATCATCAATCGTTTGGAAAACAGTGAGTTCTTCATCCAGCAGGGAAGCCTGATTTTGAGCAAAGTAACCGATTTTCACGTTGTGACCCAATGTTAGTGCTCCTTCGTGCTCAATTTCACCCATGATACATTTGACCATGGTCGATTTTCCTTCGCCATTCCGACCCACGAATGCCACTTTCTCTCCGCGCTCAATGGTGTAACTGGCATTAGAGAAAATCCGTTTTTCGCCGTAAACCTTCCCTACTCCTTCAGCCACAACAGGATAGGTTCCCGATCGGGGTGATGGCGGGAATTTCAACCGCAGGGCTGAGGTGTCCTGTTCGTCCACTTCGATGATGGGGAGTTTTTCCAGCATTTTGACGCGCGACTGCACCTGAAGTGTTTTGGAATAAGTGCCTTTGAAACGTTCGATAAATTCCTGCGTTTCGGCAATCATCTTTTGCTGCTCTTCGAACTGCTTTTGCTGTTGGTCGCGGCGCTCCTTGCGAAGTTCCAGATAATGGGAGTACGTGGCTTTGTAATCGTAAATCCGTCCCATCGTAACCTCAATGGTGCGGGTGGTGACATTATCCACAAAAGCACGATCGTGCGAGATAAGTACGACAGCCTTAGCCGTATTGATCAGAAAATCTTCAAACCACTGCACCGAATCGATGTCCAGGTGATTGGTGGGCTCGCCGAGCAGGATTACATCCGGATTTTGCAGCAGGATTTTTGCCAGTTCGATGCGCATGCGCCAGCCGCCGCTGAATTCGGCCGAATTGCGGTTGAAATCCTCGCGTTCGAAACCAAGCCCAAACAGCGTTTTTTCGATATGTTCATCGACGTTGGTTTCCTCGATGCTGTAAAATTTTTCGCTCAGCGCCGAAACCTCTTCAATCAGTTGCATATACTCATCCGATTCGTAATCGGTGCGGATGGTCAATTGCTCGTTGAGATATGCAATTAGGTTTTCGAGTTCGTGCAACAGTGCAAAAGCCCGGGCTGTTTCTTCAAAAACAGTTCGGCTGTCGTCGGTTTTGATATGCTGAGGGAGATATGCGATAGTGAAATCTTTCGGTGCTGAAACCTTGCCTTTGGAAGGTTGTCGAACTCCGGCCAGAATTTTGAGC
>JAGPGR010000038.1 GCA_018055865.1 Paludibacteraceae bacterium
GTCCGTAAAGTGATATAATTGGTTCATTTTGAAATAGATAGTAGGAATTCCTCCATTTTTTTTGTGGTAGCTGAAAGTGAGCTGGCGTTCGGATTGTTGACTATGATGGCAAAAGCAAACTGTTTTCCGTTCGAACTGATGTAACCGGCATAGCTTTTTACCCGGTTGAATGTACCGCTTTTGGCCTGTACTTTTCCATCAAGTGCCGTGTTTTTCAGAAAATTTTTCAGTGTTCCGGATTTTCCGGCCACCGGGAGCGAAGATTTGAAAATGGCGCTGTTTTTCGATTTGTCCATATACGTGAGCAAACCGACCAAAAAATTGGCTGATACTGCATTTACAGGAGATAAACCCGAACCATCATACTGATAAAGTTCACTCACGGGTAATCCTTTCGACTGCCAGAAACGGCTTATTCGCTTTGCAGCATCAGTGGAGGATGCGGGTTTTCCACCTTGCAAAGCTAAATGACGGAAAAGATGTTCCGCATAATGATTGTTGCTGTTTTGGTTTATTTCTTTGATCATTTCGCTCAAAAAAGGCGACTTATGGGTGTAAATCACTTTTCTATTGCCCGAAGGAACTTCATCGGTGGCTTTTCCGCTGACAGAGATGCCGGCCGATTTCAGTTTCCATAAAAAATCGCGTGCCAAAACTAATCCCGGGCGCGGGATATCGCCTTTTATACGGAAAACAGGTTTGTTTGCCGGAATTTCACCGTAAATACTGCGCTGGTTGTCGGAGGGAGCCCCGTAAAAATAGGCACTGTCGAACCGAATGGCTGTGCTTTTCAGGTAATTTTTGAATGTAAGTTCGGGAATGGAAGGTGTTATTTTTATTATTTCAGGAGTTGTGCCTGCTGCCCCCGATTTCAGTTCCATTTCGAAGGTGTTGTCTTTGTAGGCAATGCCGTAAGCGCCTGCTGCAAAATAATTTCCGATATCCTCCCAAAGCCATTTGGGATTGACGCCTTCAGTATCCAGGGCAGTTGCATCGGCTATTACATCGCCGTTAATCTGCCTGATTCCGGCTTTTCGTACGGCTGTAACCCAGTCGGTAAGAAAAGCTGCATTCCCGAGTTTCGAAGAACCCAACGTGGGATCTCCGCTGCCGTGAATGTATAAGTTTCCATTCAGAATGCTGTCGGGAGTAATGCTGCCGTCTGTTTGCAGTGTTGTAGTGAACTGATAGCCGGCACCCAGCAATTCCAGCGCGGCAGCAGTTGTGACCAGCTTCATGGTAGAAGCCGGGATGGTTGCATTACCCGAACGAAAAGTGAGAACTGCTTTGTTGGTTTTCAGGTCTTTGACCGAAATGCTGATGTTGGCATTTCGGTGCAGGTTGTTGTCAATAAAGACGGAAACGGGATTTTGAGCAAAAGCAGATAAGCAGAAAAATAGAAAAAAGAATAAGAAGCCCCCTAAATTCCCCCTAAGGGACTTTCTATGACTGCTATTTGTTCGATTTTTACGATAGAAATCAAGTCTCATTTTACAAGTATTTATTGTCTTAAAAAGCCAAATACATTACTACAAAATTAAAGCTGAGGGTTACTTAACAAACATACAACAATAAGGTGTTGTGCATACCAAAATTTCTCCTTCAAATCCTCTCGCTGACAAAAGGGAGTAATTCGGGAGGGTTATAGTGCTGGTATTCATGGGGCAAAAAACACTCCGAACTTTTTTTCGAATCCTTCAGGTAAATAGCCCAGGTAAGCTTTCGGTTCACGGCGAATCGGGTATCGAGAACGCTGAAGTTCGAAAGTTGCCGGTGATGACTTCAATAATTCGCTGTCAGCCAGTATGTTGTATGATTCCAGAAAGAAACTGGAAATGCTGTGATTGCTAAAATCAACGTCCAGTCCTTTCGGTAAATCGTTCGGCTGCCAGTGGTCAAGCCCCAGCTTGAAAAAACGACTCACAGATTGCACACTTTGTGTTGAGGCATTGGCTTTGCCGTCGGCCGAATAGCCGGCAATGTGAGGAGTGGCGATAAAAGTATCGTACAATAATTCCAAATCAATATCCGGCTCATTTTCCCAGCAGTCCAGCACTACATCGGCCACCAAACCGTTTTTCATTGCATTTTTCAGAGCTTTAGTTTCTACTACTTCACCACGTGATGCATTGATAATGATTGGCTTACGTCTGAGTGATTTAAAAAAATCTTCATCGGCCAGATGAAAAGTTTTATCAATACCTTCGTAATTCAGAAACGGATGAAAAGCAATGATATCAGCCTGTTCGGCAATTTCTTTCAACGTAACGAAATGCTGACTACCTTCACGGCGGGCACGCGGCGGGTCGTTCAGTAATATTCTCAACCCGAATATGTTGGCTAATTTTTCTACCCTGGAGCCCACATTGCCCACACCCACTATTCCAATCGTTTTTTTGCTTAATTCCATGTTGTTTCTCTCCGCCAGCAGGCAAAGCACGGAAGCCATGTATTGTGTTACCGAGAGTGCATTGCAGCCGGGAGCGTTGGTCCATTTTATCCCGTTTTCGTCACAGTATTTAGTGTCAATGTGGTCGTAACCTATAGTGGCAGTTGCGATAAATTTTACCTGCGAACCTTCCAGCAGCTCGCGGTTGCATGCTGTTCGGGTACGCACTATCAGCGCATCGGCATCCCGTACCGTATCAGGCGTCATTTCCCTGTAAGTGAGGTATTTCACTTCCGCTGTCTGCTCCAAAGCACCCTGAATGTAGGGGATGTTTTTATCTATAATTATTTTCATAAAACATCTTTGGTTTTAAAAAGAGAAAAATATTTCGTTTTTCAACTGCAAATTTACTCGAAAAAATGCTTAACAGTAAATATATTTTCGGAAATATCCAAAATTGAATCAAATTGATTATTTTTGCATAATTTTAAAAAGTGAAATGACAGAAAAGGGTTATTTGAAAATAAATGATTATCAACTGTTTTACAGGTATTTAATTGACAAAAAGAATCCGGCTGAGCCTGTCCTGATTTTTCTGCACGATTCGTGGGGATGCACAGAGATGTGGGAGGATTTTCCGGAAAAAATAGCAGAATTATTTGGCCTGAATGCCCTGATATACGACCGCCGGGGGTTCGGAAAATCATCTCCTTTCGCACCCGAACCGCGCACAAAATACTATCTTCATTATTCGGCCGATGAGTTGATAAATGTGATGGACGCACTGAAAATAAAAAAAGCGATGCTCTACGGTCACAGCGATGGCGGATCTATTGCCCTGATAGCTGCAGCAGTGCAACCCGAACGTTTTCAGGCCATTATGGTGGAAGGAGCACATAGTTTTGTGGAGGAAAAAGGGAAAGCCGCCGTGCGTGAGAGCCGCGATAAAGCCCAAACCAATTCGTTGCTTCAGTCGCTCGAAAAATATCACAGTGACAAAACGGCAGAAGTTTTCAGAAAATGGCACGAAACCTGGCTCAGCGATTTTTTTACAGACTGGACCATCGTTCCATTGCTCAAAAGCATCCAATGCCCCGTTCTGGCTTTCAGGGGTGAAAATGACCCGTTTGACACTATCGGCCAACTGAATGTGCTGGAACAGGAAATACCTTCGCCGATTACTGCTAAGGTAATCTCAAACGCTGCTCATACGCCCCGAAAAGAGAACGAAGCAGAGACAATGAAACTTATCCGGCTTTTCCAATCAACTATTTCACCAATCAACTAATACACAAAAAAATGGGAATATTTTCATCATTAATGGGCAATGCCGGCTCCATCGACCGTGAAAAACTGGAAAAAGAATACGGCAAACTGCTGACAGAAAATGAAGTAATTGAACTAGGCTTCAAACTCCTTCGCGATACGTTTATTTTTACGAATAAACGGATGATTATGGTAGATATACAGGGTATTACCGGAAACAAACAGGAGTATTTCTCGGTACCTTACAAAAGTATTTCCCGTTTCAGCATCGAAAGCGCCGGAACATTTGACCTGGAAGCCGAACTGAAAATCTGGATTTCAAGCGAGCAACAGCCAAGCATCCGAAAAAACTTTACACGCTCCGTTGATGTGTACGAAGTGCAGAAAGTACTGGCGCATTATGTTCTGAAATGACCTCTGTCAACCTTAAAAGTGCAGTCCGGGGTTGTCGTTTTAATCAGTATTTACATCTTTAATATTCCCGTTCAGGGGGCAATCATGTCTGTAATAACTTTAAATAAAATGAAATTCCACGCCTACCACGGTTGTCTGGATTTTGAAAAACGGGATGGAAATACCTTTCTGGTAAATCTGACCATGGAATTGGATACTGAGAAAGCCGAAATTTCAGATAAACTGGAAGATACGCTCAATTATCAGGATGTGTACGATGTGGTAAAACGTGAAATAGAAATTCCATCCAACCTGATAGAGCACGCTGCAAGGCGGATTTTTGATGCTTTAATTGGAAATTTTCCTCAAATAATTCACCTGAATTTACGCTTGTCCAAACTCAATCCGCCGCTCGGAGGCGATGTGGAGAGTGTGAGTGTGGAACTGGATAAAAAAGCACCTCTCTAACTCTCCCCAGCGAGGAGAAAACCTCTGGGAGATTACAAATGGTACAATGAAATAGAATTAGGAGGCTCATTGAAAGAGAAATTATTGAATTTCTATGTAGGGTGATATCGTTAATCATCTATTCATCAATAGTTCATTTTAAATCGTAAATTGAATAAATCATGACTGATACAATCTCATCTAAACATCCGAAAGGACTCTATTTTATCTATACCGTTGCCATTGCTGAGCGTTTTGGATATTACGGCATGCGGGCGCTGTTCGTGTTGTATATGATCAAAGCGCTGATGATTGATAAAGAACTATCGTCGGTTATTTACGGCAATTATACCGGATTGGTGTACCTTACACCGCTTATTGGCGGCTATATGGCCGATAGATACTGGGGTATGCGCCGTTCGATGTTTTGGGGAGCGGTGATGATGGTTGTCGGGCAGTTGTTCATGTTTCTGAGCGCTGTGTATTTTCAACAGGTAGAATTAGCCAAATGGCTGATGTACATTGGGTTGGGTGGACTGATTTTCGGTAACGGTTTTTTCAAACCGAATGTTACCACTTTTGTCGGACAGTTGTATGAACCCGGCGACCGTCGTCTCGATTCGGCATATACCATTTTCTATATGGGTGTTAATCTGGGAGCTTTCGTTTCACCTTTGGTGTGCGGTTATCTGGGCGATACGGGCAATCCTGCCGATTTCAAATGGGGATTTCTGGCTGCCGCAGTAGTTTCGGTGCTGTGTCTGCTTATTTATGTTTCCCAAAAAGAAAAATACCTGACAGGTCCTGACGGGAAACCGCTGGGCGTGGAGCCTGCAGCCAAAAACAAAACGTCGGATGAAGATCTGAAACCGGCTGTAAAAGTTACTTTTAAGGAAATGGTTCTCTGGCTTTTCGGAGCTGTGGCATTATTTATTGCTCTCATTTACTCTTCGGATTTTGATGCAATCGGCTCTTTTATCTATACCGCATGTATTATAGTACCCGCTTTTGTGATTTCGGATAAATCGCTCACCAAAGTAGAGCGACATCGGATTGCGGTGATTTATATCATTGCCTTTTTCGTCATTTTCTTTTGGTCGGCCTTCGAGCAGGCGGGTATTTCGCTCACTTATTTTGCGGAAGAACAGACCGAACGAAATCTCCTCGGATGGACCATGCCCGCCAGCTGGTTTCAGTCGTTCAATGCAGTGTTTGTGGTATTGTTGGCGCCCCTTTTTGCCAGGTTGTGGGTAAAACTGGGTCAGAAAAACATGGAACCGGCATCTCCCGTGAAGCAAGCCATAGGACTATTCCTCCTTTCCACCGGTTATTTACTTATTGCATTGGGAGTTCGGGGTGTGGAGCCGGGAATGAAAGTAAGCATTCTGTGGCTTACCGGCTTATATTTTATCCACACAATGGGTGAACTTTGTCTTTCTCCCATCGGACTTTCAATGGTTAATAAACTGGCTCCCATCCGTTTTGCATCTCTGTTGATGGGGGTTTGGTATCTTTCGATGGCTACAGCCAATAAGTTTGCCGGAGCACTGAGCACACTGTATCCCGAAGCCGGAAAAACCAAAATGTTGCTCGGTTTTCAAATTACCAATCTGTACGAATTTTTCATGATTTTTGTAATTATCTCAGCGGTTGCTGCTTTGATACTCTTCGGACTATCCAAATGGCTTCAGAAACTAATGCATGGAGTGAGATAAATTTTTTTGAGTTCTGAGTTTGGTGTATATAGTTTTGAGCAGCATTTCTCAAAACTCAAAACTCAAAACTCAGAACTACTTCCTTAACTCAATTACTTCCAGATTCTGAATTTTATCTCCGTCAATTTCGAACCGGATTAGGGTTTGAACCTGATGAAATCCGTATTTACCGGCCGATCCGGAGTTAATATAAAGCATGTGTAGAGTCTCGTCGTATTTCACCTTCAGAATGTGCGAATGTCCGCATACAAAAAGTGCGGGCGGATTTTTGTAAATCTCCTGTTTCACACTTGCATCGTATTTTCCGGGGTAACCACCAATGTGAGTAAGCCAGACTTCAACTTCCTCGCATCTGAAACGGTTGTGTTTCGGAAAAGTCATGCGAATGTCCTGCCCGTCAACGTTGCCGAAAACGCCCCTCACCGGCTTGAAAGCCCGCAGTTTATTCACCACGTCCATCGATCCCCAGTCGCCGGCATGCCAAATCTCATCCACCACTTCAAAATGTTTGAAAACCCGTTCATCCAGCATTCCGTGCGTGTCAGTGAGTAATCCGATTTTTTTCATATAAAATTCATGAGTTTGATAAAAATTGATACTTCAAATTTACCGTTTTTTCTGCATTTATCAAAATCATGGCAGGATTTGAAATCATGGGGACCTAAAAGAAAGTATTTTGTGCAATAAGGTAATGTTGAATTTTATATAAAGTGCTAATATGACACAAAAAAGGCTTATAAACTTTCAAAATTAGTAATATAATGGCATAAAAAAACCAAAATGAAATATCTTTATTTGTTTTTAAATATATATTCTTATTTATTTGTTTAATTGAATCAAAGTGTTTAATTTTGCAGCTGATAATAGTCAAAATAATAGGAAAATTCATAAAAGTATTAATAAAAGAAATAATATAATCAAATAAAATAGCAAAATGTCAACACTAAGGTTTAAAGCAGTAGAAGAGGCTTCTAAGAGATTTCCGGTGGATGTAGAAATACCCAAACAACAACCATCCGAGTATTACGGCAGGTACGTTTTTAATAGAAGACAGATGGCCAAATATCTTTCAAAAGAAACAATAAAAGTAGTGGTTGATGCTATTGACGAAGGTAAAACGCTACCCCGTGAAATAGCCGAACACGTAGCTGCCGGCATGAAAATGTGGGCTATGGAAATGGGCGCATCTCATTATACGCATTGGTTTCAGCCGCTTACCGACGGAACGGCTGAAAAACACGACAGTTTTATTGACTATGTTGATGCGCCGGGTGGAGATATTATCGAAAAATTTTCAGGAAAATTGCTGGCGCAACAGGAGCCCGACGCTTCCAGTTTTCCGAGTGGTGGCATTCGAAATACGTTCGAAGCGCGTGGCTACACGGCATGGGATCCCTCTTCTCCGGCGTTCATCGTTGATGATACGCTTTGTATCCCTACCGTTTTTATTTCTTACACAGGCGAAGCACTTGATTATAAAACGCCTCTGTTAAGAGCTTTATCTATTGTAGATAAAGCCGCAGTGGATGTATGCAGGTTATTTGATTCGAAAGTAAATAAAGTATATTCCTACCTGGGCTGGGAACAGGAATATTTTTTGGTAGATCAGGCGCTCTATGATGCCCGTCCTGATTTGAATATGACCGGACGTACCCTGATGGGTCATGAAAGTGCTAAAAATCAGCAGTTGGAAGATCATTATTTCGGTGCTATTCCTCCACGTGTGGCAGCTTTTATGAGTGAATTGGAATTTGAAGCATATAAATACGCCATTCCTTTGAAAACAAGACACAACGAGGTGGCACCTAATCAATTTGAACTTGCACCTATTTATGGAGAAACAAATCTGGCAATAGATCAAAATCTGCTTGTGATGTCTCTGATGCACAGGTTGGCTGCAAAGCATCATTTCAAACTTTTGCTCCACGAAAAACCTTTTGCCGGAATAAACGGTTCGGGAAAACACAACAACTGGTCGCTGGGTACCGATACCGGTGTAGGGTTATTTACTCCGGGAAAAACAGCCAATGAAAATCTGCAATTTATCACATTCGTGGTTAACACGTTGATGGCAGTTTATAAAAACAACGGACTTCTCAAAGCATCCATTATGTCTGCTCAGAATGCACACCGACTGGGAGCAAATGAAGCTCCTCCGGCAATCATTTCCGTTTTTCTCGGTTCGCAAATTACAGCCGTACTCAATAAAATTGAAGAAAGTTCTGAGGATGACGATATTACGGTAGATGAATTGCAAAAAATGAAATTGGGTGTAGCTCATATTCCTGAAGTACTGATCGATAATACCGACAGAAACCGCACATCGCCTTTTGCCTTTACGGGAAACCGTTTTGAATTTCGTGCAGTAGGTTCATCAGCCAATTGTTCATCAGCGATGACAGCTCTCAATGTTTCGGTTGCCATGCAGCTTATTGAATTCAAGAAAGACATTGATGCTAAAATGAAAGCCGGAATGAAGAAGGAACAAGCCATATTCGATACAATCCGTCTTTATATAAAAGAATGTAAGTCAATTCGTTTCGATGGAAATGGCTATAGTGATGAGTGGAAAGCAGAAGCTCAAAATCGGGGATTAAACTGTGAAACGAGTGTTCCACTCATTTTCGACTCCTACCTGAGCGATTCTTCTGTACGGATGTTCGAAAGCTTGAAAATATTATCTGAAAGAGAACTTCATGCCCGCAACGAAGTTAAGTGGGAAACATACACCAAGAAAGTTCAAATTGAAGCTCGTGTGATCGGTGACCTTTCTATCAACCATATCATTCCGGTTGCTACGAAGTATCAGACTCTTCTGCTGGATAATGTGTACAAATTGCGTGGAGTTTTTGATGAAAAAGAAGCCGATGAATTGAATAAAGACGATATTGCCTCGATTGTAGAAATTGCCAAACACATTTCGGCAATTAAAACCAACGTATATGCAATGGTTGAAGCCCGCAAAGTGGCAAATAAGATAGAACAAGAACGTGAAAAGGCCATTGAATATCACGATAAAGTGTTGCCCTATTTTGAAGTTATCCGTTATCATATCGATAAACTGGAACTTATGGTAGATAATCAAATGTGGCCACTGCCAAAGTACAGAGAACTATTATTTATCAGCTAACTGACACGTTTTCAATTTTCTAACCTGCATATTTTTCCACGTTTACGGAATTAAATTATGAACAAAGATAATCCTTATCAGCGTATAGCTGAATATGAAAAAAAATCACTGTATTCTTTTGAAAATGAGCATGATGCCTGCGGTGTAGGTCTGGTTATTTCGTTGAATGGCGACAAATCGCACGAAATAGTTGAAAACGGACTGAAAGTGCTCGAAAATATGGAGCATCGTGGAGCTGAAAGTGCTGATAATAAGACTGGTGATGGCGCAGGGATACTCGTTCATATTCCTCATGAGTTTATTTTGTTGCAGGGAATTGAAGTACCTTCTAAAGGAAAATACGGAACAGGATTGGTTTTCCTTCCAAAAGATGTTCAGAAAGCAAATGACTGTCTGAAACTTATAAAGGAATATGCCTTAAAAGAAAACCTGATTCTGCTGGCTGTACGGGATGTGCCAGTAAACTCCGATTGTCTGGGAGAAATTTCCCGTTCAAACGAACCGGCAATCAAACAGATTTTCGTCACCGGAAGTTTTTCACAGGACGAACTCGAGCGAAAACTTTATATTCTCCGCAAAAAAACAGAAAAAGCGATTCAGCAATCAGTTATAGCAGCAGAACGTAGTTTCTACATTGTAAGTCTTTCTACCAAACAAATGATTTATAAGGGGATGCTCACGTCCCTGCAATTACGGGATTATTTTCCGGATTTAACCAATCCGAATTTTACAAGCCGGGTAGCGTTGGTTCATTCCAGATTCAGTACCAATACTTTCCCCACCTGGGACTTAGCGCAGCCTTTCCGTATGATTGGCCACAACGGTGAAATTAACACCATTCGGGGTAACCGCCAATGGATGGAAAGTCGTGAAAGTGTGCTGAAATCCGAACTTTTTGGAACTATGCAGGATTTATATCCGATTGTTCAGCCCGGCATGAGTGATAGTGCATCCTTAGACAATGTACTGGAATTTCTTGTAATGTCCGGCAAAAGTCTTCCTCACGCCATGGCGATGCTTGTGCCTGAAAGTTTTAATGATAAAAATCCAATTTCGGATAGCTTAAAAGCATTTTACGAATACCACAGCATGCTGATGGAACCGTGGGATGGTCCGGCTACACTGCTTTTCAGCGACGGACAATACGCCGGTGGAATGCTCGACAGAAATGGTCTCCGTCCTGCGCGCTACACCATTACCTCCGACGGACAGATGGTTATTGCTTCCGAAACCGGTGTTCTTGATATTGCACCTGATAATATCAAAGCCCGTGGACGTTTGCGTCCGGGCAAAATGCTGATGGTTGACACAAAAAGCGGACAAATTTTCTATGATAACGAACTGAAAGAAAATCTTGCCAATGCATTTCCATATCGCGAATGGTTAAACAAAAACTGCAGTAACCTGGATGATATTTCATCGGGACGCAGTGTAAGCAATCAAATAGCCAATCTGGAAACACTGCTTACAACCTTTGGATATTCGGTTGAAGATATTGATAATCTGATAATTCCAATGGCCAATGAAGGCAAGGAACCTGTTTCGTCCATGGGAAATGATGTCACTCTGGCTGCATTTTCTAAGAAACCTCAGCGATTGTTCAACTATTTTCGTCAGCAATTTGCACAGGTAACCAATCCGCCCATTGACCCGATACGCGAGGAACTGGTCATGTCACTTACCGGATATCTGGGAGCCATTCATCAGAATCTACTGGATGAAATTCCCGGATTATCCAAAATTGTAAAGATTAAAAGTCCCATTTTGACCAATTCACAGTTCGATATTCTGTTAAATTTAAGATACAAAGGCTTTTCTACTGCTGTTTTACCCATGTTGTTTAATCCGGAAGGAGCTGCCGATGGACTTCGGAAATCCATTGACGAACTCTGCCTGTCGGTGGAAAAGGCAGTAGATGAAGGTAAAAACTACATCGTTTTGAGCGATCGGGGTGTGGACAAAACGCATGCTCCTATTC